>DQCG01000389.1:385-6680 GCA_003533825.1 Phycisphaerales bacterium | reverse complement strand
AACCTGATGATCTCCGAGGTCAGCCTTGGCGGGCACTGGAAGAACCGCAACGCCGGGAGGTACTGGGACAGCTTCGCCAACGAGGAAGTTCCCGCGGACGTCGCCAAGAACCGCACCGACGTGGTCAGCGCCTGTATCGATTCGGGGATAAATTATCTCGATATTACCACCGCGGCCGAGTGCCTCTGCTACGGCGTAGCCTTGAAAGGCCGCCGGGACAAGATGCACGTCGGTGCCGATATTCATAATCTCGGCCCGCGCGGCTCGGACCGCTGTAACGTAAAAGCTCAGACCCTCAACGTCGAGACGTGCCTGAGACTGCTGAAGACCGATTATCTCGATATATGGCGGCCGCAGGCCAAGATGGCGGGAAAGCTCGGTACCAACCAGCTCAACACGGACGAGGAAGTCGAATCTTTGATCGAGACCTTCCAGAAGCTGAAAAAGGAAGGCAAAGTCCGGCATCTCGGCATGTCATGCCACTGCCGTCCCTGGTTCGAGCACGTGCTCAATAAATATCCCGAGTTCGAGATGGTAATCTTCCCATGCAGCGCCAAGACGAAAGTCAAGGGCCAGGCTCCGGTCGAAGGCAATATCGAAGAGCTCAATCCGGGTCACGGCTCCGACCAGACGCAGAGCATTTTCGAAACGGTTGTTAAGCAGGACGTCGGAATCGTTACGATTAAGCCCTACTTCGGCGGCAGCCTGTTCAAGAGCTACGGCAAAGTCAAGTTCCCCGTCATGGGCGTAGGCAGTAAGACGGAAAACGACCTTGCCCGGCTGACGCTCCATTGCATTCTCGCCAACCCGGCCATTACGGCAGCGGTGCCGGGGATATCAACGCCTTATGAAGCGGAAAACGCCGCTCGTGCTTCTTATACCCGTCCGCTTGGAATGTCCGCCGCCGATAAACAGTGGCTGATGGAAATTACCGACAGGCAATGGGCAAATCTGCCGCAGGAATACGAGTGGCTGCGCGACTGGGAAATCGTATAAAAAGCAGAATACAGGATACAGAATATAAAAGACGGACGATTTTCTGCTGTCGTGGGGCTCGGCCGGGCACCGAATCACTTGAATTTCGGTTCAATACAAGGAGAGAAAAGTGCGCTCGTACATTCGAAAAATATCGTATCTTGTCGCAGCGACAATTGTCTTTGCAGGTTTGGCTGGTGTGCTGGCAATCTGTTCGGCGGAAGAATCGCAGACTGAAAAGCCGAACGAGAACAGCAAATGCTATGTTTGCCATCCGGATATGAAAATCGAGGAGCTGACTACAGATCACCTGGACATGGATGTCACCTGTGACGAATGTCACGGCCCCTCTACCGAACACATGCACGATGAGATGCTGATGACCAAGCCCGACCTTTTGTTCGGCCGGTCGGAGGTAGATAGGATGTGTTCGAATCCGACGTGCCACAAGCCCGGCGACGGTCGTGAAGTTTACGGGCGACAGGACCACAAGGATCCCGTAGCGGTTGAAGAATTTTTCGAGAAATGGACCGGGCGGATGCGTCCGAACGGTCGGGCCGTTAATCATAATTCGGTCTGCACGGACTGCCACGGCACTCACAATATCAGTAAACCGATCGATACAAGGTCTGGCGAGCAGCCTCAATGGGTCGCCGCATTTAACGGCAGCGACCTGGCGGGCTGGAAAACTTCGGATTCAAGCAACTGGAAGGTTCAAACCGGCCGGGTAGTCGGAACTGCCGGCACGAATGATAAAGGCAGCAGTCTCTGGACCGAAGCGATATATGAGAACTACCTGCTGGCGATAACGTTTCGGGCGACATGGCCCGTCCACGCCGGAATATGGCTGCGCGGCGCCGAATCCAAAAGCGGCCCGCGCATAGAGATATTCGATTCGGCGCCGACATTTACCGGCAGCATCCTGATACCAGGGAAGGGATTGACTCTTACCAATATTCGCGAGGACCTCGTGGACCGCGAAAGCTGGAACACCATCTCGGCCAGGGTCGAGGGCGACAAGGTCCAGGTCTGGCTGAACGGCGAGGAAATCGGGTCCGTCCGCGGAATCGCCCCGGCGAAAGGGAAGATCGGATTATATATCGAAAAGCACCCCGCCTCTAAATCCGGCCGGTTCATTGTTCGCGAAGTACAGATCCAGAAACTGGCCGATGCTGAAGAGAAATAATCCTATATTTTCTGAAAACTGAGTCACTCCGGCAGCATTTCAACCGCCGTAACTCCTGCGATTCTTCATTAAAATAATCTGAAGAAACATGCCTTCGAGGGAGTATATTATTGTAGAAATAAATAGGTTCATATATAGTGGATTGGGAAATTCAAATGTAGCGAATTGCTTTTAAAGAGTGCTGAAAGTGTTCTTGTTCTTTCCTTATCGCGTTGACGTTCCTCATAAGTATCGTCCGGCCATGAACTGGCTGATCGTGGCAACAGTCACACTCGTATTTTTCTGCCAGGTTGCCGAACGTGTCAAATACGGCTCACTTCCGGGAGGCGCCGAACGGTACGCCGCAAACTCAATTACGATTCAATACAGCCTGAACGGCTGGGGAATCAAAGGTCTCCTTGGAAGCATTTGGCTGCACGGTGGAATCCTGCATTTTGCCGGAAATCTGCTCTATCTCTGGATTTTCGGCAATGCAGTATGCTCGAAGCTGGGCAACCTGAAATATCTTCCGGTTTATGTGGGACTTGGTGTGGCGGCGGGGATTGGCCACCTGTTATTCTCAGGCGGTCGGGCGGTGGGAGCCAGCGGGGCTATAAGCGGTTTGATAGGGATGTATCTCGTTTTCTTTCCGGAGAATTCCATCAGTTGTTTCTTCTGCTTTATATTCATGCTGCAACGCCCGATATGGTTCAGCATCAGAAGTTTCTGGATGATTCTGGTGTGGTTTGTATTAAACATCTTTGGAGCAATCCGCGGCAGCGAGAGTGTTGCATATTATGCTCACATCGGCGGTTTTTTCGCCGGTGTCGCTTTGGCGATTCTACTGCTGAAAACCGGAAAAATTACCATGGAAAGGTACGAAAGGTCGATTCTGGATCTGCTGGGACTGGGAGATAAAAAAGTAAGGACGAGCGCAAGTATGGGGGATCGGACGCCCTGGCAGCGCAAATGGGAAGTCCAGGAGCAAACGAAGGCTCTGGAGGAAACATCGCCGGTCAAGCCTGAAGAAACGCCGGTCGAGCCTGAAGATACACCGGCAGGATTTATCCGCCTCAGGTGCAGTTGCGGCCAGCCAATCAAGGTCTCCGGCCAATATGCCGGAAGTATCGTTCGATGCCCCAAGTGTAGTAACCGGGTAAAGATTCCACAAGCGTAAGCAGGAAGCATGCACCATCATACGGGGGGGCAAAGTGATTATTTCCCCGCAGGATGTGTATGATTATAGGGTGTAAAAATTTACGTAAAAAAGTTTGAAGAAAATCAGTGGCTGGAGTGTATATTATTGTGAAAACAAAGTAAAGAAACTGCGTTTGAATCGAAAGACTCTGGTTTTGGGGCCTAAGAGAGTGACAAGCGTGTGCCAGGAAGAAACAATAGTGTTGCAGCGTTGCCAGCGGGGCTCGCCGGAAGCTTTCGAAGTTCTCGTAAACAAGTATATGAAAGACGCGTATTTTATTGCATTAGGTCTTGTGGGTAATCGCGAAGATGCGATGGACCTGTCACAGGAGGCATTCGTTCGAGCATACCGGCATATCAAAGATGTCAAGCCCGGCCGGAAGTTCTTTCCCTGGTTCTACCAAATACTGAAAAACCTGTGCATTAGCCATCTGAGGAAACGACGGTACCGGCGGGCCAGCTCTCTCAATTCGGAGGACTGCCCCGAAGTGGCCTGCACAGACGATTGCTTTTCGCCCGAAGTAGTGGCGAGAAGAAACGAGATAAAAGACAAAGTCTGGCAGGCAATCGGAAAGCTGGACGAGAAACATCGCGAGGTAATTATATTGCGACACTTTAAAAACATGTCATACGACCAGATCGCCGAGGCCCTGTTTTGCAATAAGGGCACCGTGACGAGCAGGTTGTACTATGCCCGTAAAAAACTTGAAGAATTATTAGGCACGGGAGAAGGAGGTTTTATTCATGACATGCCATGATTACAAAGACCTGTTAATGGGTTATCTGGACAACGAACTGAGCGACGAGCAGAGAAATCGGTTCGAAGAGCATTTGGCCGGGTGCCCCGAATGTGCCCGCGAGCTTAAAGAGTTCCGGAAACTCAAAGCGATAACCGACGAAGTGACTCTTGTCGAACCCGAGGACCGGATATGGCAGGATTACTGGACCGGGATCTATAATCGTATCGAGCGCAGCATCGGGTGGATAATATTTTCAGTTTCTGCAATCCTTCTGGCAATCTACGGCGGATTCAAGCTAATAGAGAAAATCGTCACGGATGCCACGACCGGGATGCTCCTGAAGATCGGCCTGATCGCGCTTGTCGTAGGGCTGGCGATATTGTTTGTCTCAGTGCTGCGGGAAAGGATGTATTTCTGGAGTAAAGACCGGTACAGGAATGTAAGGAGGTAAAACGATGCTTTTATCCACAACGGATACGATTCACGGCAGGAAAATTGTAAGGCACATCGGGCTTGTTAGGGGAAATACAATCAGGGCCCGTCATATTGGCAGGGATATCATGGCGATAATTCGTCACATAATCGGCGGCGAAATAACCGATTATACCAAGATGATGGCAGAGTCCCGCGAACAAGCTATCGACAGGATGATAGAAGATGCTCAAAAACTCGGAGCCAATGCTATTGTGCACATGAGTTTTTCAACGCAGATGGTAATGGGCGGAGCATCGGAGATTTTAGCTTACGGCACTGCCGTGGTAGTAGAATAACTTTCAATCTGACAATTATAACTCTTGCTGGTTTTCAGCGAAAGGAGACCTAATGGATGCGATAAAAGATTTTTTGAAGCCGGAGTTGATATGGTTTCTGGTAGGGCTTGTGCTGCTGATCTTTGAATTCATCATGCCGGGACTGATTATCGGCTTCTTTGGCGCAGGAGCCTGGGTCGTCGCGGTTATCTGCCTTTTGAGCGCTTATGTCCAGGGCTCTATAAACGCCCAGTTAATCATATTCATTATTGCTTCCGTGTTGTCACTATTATTGCTTCGGAAATGGCTCAAGGGGATATTTATCGGGCATGTCAAATCCAAACAGGATATGACCGAAGACCTTAATGAGTTCATCGGTGAAAAAGTTGTCGTCAAAGAGAAAATTACACCGAAGGCCGGCGGTAAAGTTGAGCTTCACGGCACAAACTGGGTCGCCGAGGCGGATGAAGAAATTGCAGCCGGAACCGTCGTCGAGATTGTCGCAAAAGACAACCTGACCCTGAAAGTCAAAGTAGTGTGAAAAGCGGAATTTAACGGCCGGTTATCGGTCATAATCAAAAATAACATGTAAAATATTTAGCTACGAAAGGAGATAGTCATGTTAGCAGCATTACCGACAGGAACAGTTTTAACAATCATCCTTGTGGGAATACTTCTCTTCGCGTTAATCATTTTCTTCAAGACCATAAGGATAGTGCCGCAGAAACAGGCATACATCATCGAACGGCTCGGCAAGTATTCAAAAACGCTTGAGGCGGGATTTCACATACTAACGCCGTTTTTTGACAGGGTTGCATACAGACACACGTTGAAAGAGCAGGCTGTGGACGTTTCGCCACAACAGTGTATTACGAAGGACAATATTGCAGTCGAAGTTGACGGCATCCTGTATATGCAGGTTGTGGACCCCAAGAAAGCCTCCTACGGAATAAACAATTACCAGTTCGCATCCGCGCAATTGGCCCAGACGACCATGAGAAGTGTAATGGGTAAGCTCGAGCTGGATAAGACTTTCGAGGAAAGAGAGACGGTAAATAGCGCGATTGTTGATGCCGTGGATAAGGCCTCAGACCCGTGGGGAGTTAAGGTAACGCGATATGAGGTAAAGAATATCCTGCCGCCCCAGAGCATCAAAGACGCGATGGAAAAGCAAATGAGGGCTACGCGGGAAAAGCGAGCAACTATTGCTGAGTCGGAAGGTGACAGGCAGGCAAAGATTAACCGAGCCGAAGGCGAAAAACAACAGGTGATTGCCCAATCCGAGGGCGAAAAGCAAAAACGGATAAACGAGGCCGAAGGTCGAGCTATCGAAATTCTGAGAGTTGCCGAGGCAACTGCCAACGGGATCCGGGAAATCGCCAAGGCAATAAACGAAAAAGGCGGAGTCAACGCGGTAAACCTTCGCATCGCGGAACAATATCTGGATGAATTCGGCAAACTCGCAAAGA
>DQCG01000389.1:0-310 GCA_003533825.1 Phycisphaerales bacterium | reverse complement strand
CAGGCGGAAATTGGATAACAATGCAGAACACTTTATTTCTACATGAAGAGATATTGCTGCTGGCCCTGCGGGATGAGGAAGGTACAATTGCTTCCGGGGGGACGATGTACCAGTACGCAATCGGCGCGGCGCTGCTGGCCGAGCTGTTATTGAGCAAACGTATCGAGGTTGAACAGTCCGGCAAGAGAAAGCTCGTCAATCTTGTCAGCCCAACTCTTCTCGACGAGCCGTTGGTTGACGAATGTCTCGGAAAAGTCAACAGTGCGAAAAGACGCGCTGTGCTCCAGACATGGGTATCGCGGTTTGCCGG
>DQCG01000251.1 GCA_003533825.1 Phycisphaerales bacterium | reverse complement strand
TTTGTGGCAGGTGCCGCACCATCCATGCGGACACATGGGTACACCGGATGATATTCTCGTAGCCGGCGGCCTGGTCTGGAATGGTGCCGTGGCTCAGGGACGCGACTCGGGCACCATAACCGGCCGTGACCCACTTACGGGACAAATCAAGAGCGAGTTCACACCCGACGTGGAGACCCACTGGTTCCACCACCGCTGCTACCGGGCCAAGGCGACCGACAAATATCTGCTCTACTCGCGTACAGGTATTGAGTTTATCGACCACGCCGCGGAGCACTGGATATGTAACCACTGGGTACGAGGCGCATGTCATTACGGCATTATGCCCTGCAACGGACTTATCTACGCACCGCAGCATCCGTGTGCGTGTTATATCGAGGCGAAGCTCTACGGTTTTACTACCCTGGCGCCGCCTTCGCTGACAATGCAGCCTCGTCGCGAAGTGCCGGACGCCGAGCGCCTCACTCGCGGCCCCACCTTTGGCCAAATCGCAAATCGCAAATCGCAAATCGAAAATCCCGCTGATTGGCCGACGTTCCGGCATGACGCCGGGCGAAGCGGAGCCGTCAAGACAACAATCCAGCCGACCGGTCTGAAACGCACATGGAGCAGCAAGCTGGGCAGCAAGCTCAGCACACCGGTCGTCGCCGATGGCAAACTGTTCGTTGCTTCGGCCGACGACCACAGCGTCCACGCAATCGACGCCGAGACGGGCCGGCCGGTCTGGAGCTTCACAGCAGGCGGTCGTGTCGATTCACCTCCTACGATCTGGCAGGGCCGGGCACTATTCGGTTCCGTCGACGGCCACGTTTACTGCCTCAGCGCAGGCGACGGTAGCCTCGCCTGGCGGTATCGTGCCGCGCCGGAGGACTGGCGAATGTTGGCCTATGATCAGATCGAGTCACTATGGCCGGTTCACGGCAGTGTGCTCGTGCAGGATGGCGTACTCTACTGCGTTGCCGGTCGTTCGATGTTTGTCGACGGCGGACTCCGCATGCTGCGGCTCGATCCGAAAACCGGACGCAAGCTCTCCGAGACGATCCTTGACGACAAAGATCCCGTCACCGGGGAGAATCTTCAGGTTCATATTCAAACTCTCAATATGCCCGTGGCATTGCCCGATATCCTGTCGAGTGACGGAAAATACGTATACATGCGATCGCTGCCGTTCGACCTTCAGGGCAAACGTAAATACGTCTCCTATATTCCCGTCCAGGAGCAACAGGGCGACGATTTGCACCTGTTCTGTCCCACGGGTTTTCTTGACGATTCGCTTTGGCACCGGACATACTGGGGTTACGGCCGGGCCTGGGCGTCTGGTGCCGGAGGCTATCACAAGGCGGGTCGCGTAATTCCAGCCGGTCGGCCTCTCGTGTACGACGACAAAACGGTTTACGGCTACGGCCGGCTCTGGCAGTATTACCGCTGGTCGACTCCGCTTGAGTTCCACCTGTTCGCCGCGAAAAAGCAGCCTGAAATTGTCAAGGCGGGCACCGAGCGAAAAGCCGTCAAAAAAGCCGGCAAACGGGTCGGCTCACGGAACATACCCGTCACGAGATTCGTGCCGGATTGGTCCGACGATATTTCGGTCCAGATAAACTCGATGGTTCTGACGGATAACGCACTGTTTGCCGCTGGTCCGCCGGATGTTGAAGACGAAGAGCAGTCCGTCAAGACGCTGCTTGACCCGGGAACTCAGAAGAAGCTTGCCGAGCAATCGGAAGCCTTCCAGGGCAACCGCGGAGCGTTGCTGGTAGCCGTCTCGCGTAACGGCGGAGAAAAACTCGCCGCTTACAGCCTCGACTTCGTGCCGCGATTCGATGGTCTCATCGCAGCCAACGGCCGGCTTTATATATCGACTCTCAGCGGCGACGTTCTCTGCCTGAGTAACGCACAGGGCCCGCCTCTGTCGCCTGCCGAACAGGTTGTCATAGCCGCCCGCGAATAGCAGCCGATACTATACGTTCTCTGGAACTATGAACGGTGCTCGATACGGCCGTGTAAGCAGCTTATCGGCTTCGGCATTGCCCACGAATTTTTCTTTCCTGGGATTGAACTTCAACATCGGACCGAGATTGTAAGTGCTCTTCGATAAGTCAAGGCCTAACGTGCCCTTTACGGTCTGTTGAATCGTCTCCCATGACTTGGCGACTTCCTCGTGCTTGTCGAGCACATCGGGCCTGGTCCTGCCGGAAACCTGCTCGCCCAGGCGGTAAGAGATATTGCCCATGTGGCAGCACGCCGCGGACAGATGCGCCTTGTTGACGCCGGCATGGAGTTCTCTGCGGTTGCGGGTACGCATACAATGGATGAAGTTCTCGAAAATGTCGCCGGGACCCATCTTGACGTCTATATCACCAAGATCTTCGCCCTTGTCCGAACCATTGGGATAGAATTTTCCGCCTTTGATTACTCCTTCTTCGAGGTAGAATTCGTTGCCGACCTTGCGCGGGTACTTTTTGCCGTCTACACCCGCCCTATCGACCAAACCGATGACCTCGAAGACGAGCAGCGGACCGCCAAAGTCCATTACGGTCAGTTGGCAGTTGGGAGTCTGTGCCTGGTCTGTAAATGGCTTATGACCCTCCGTCGAGTTCACCCATCGTCCGCCCATGCTGATAACGCTCCTTGGAAGCCTGCCGCCGGGGATGGCCCAGCGGGCGATATCCATCTGATGCACGCCCTGGTTGCCGATCTCGCCGTTTCCAAAGTCCCAGAACCAGTGCCAGTTGTAATGGACTATGTTCTCATGGTACGGCTGTTTTGGTGCCGGACCGAGCCAGATATTAAAGTCGAGATTCTCCGGCGGCTCCTTGTGCTCCTTAAATCCAATGCTCCATCGGCCGCGACCATTCTTTGAGGCCCAGGCCTTGGATACGAGCAGCTTGCCGTACTTGCCGCTCGCGACAGCAGCTACCTGTTTCGCCCAACCGCTGCTCGATCGGCTCTGTGTGCCGTGCTGCACTATCCGTTTGTATTTACGGGCAGCCTCGACGCACTTGCGTCCTTCATAAATATTGTGGCTGCATGGCTTTTCGACGTATACGTCCTTTCCGGCCTGGCAGGCCCAGATCGTTGCCAGCGAGTGCCAGTGATTGGTCGTGGCAATCGAAATCGCGTCGATACTCTTGTTTTCCAGAAGTTCGCGTATATCGACATAACCTTCCACCGGTGTGTCGCGGTCCTTAAATCGCTTGGCTTTACCGGCCAGTACATTTTTGTCTACATCACACAGTGCCGCCAGCCGTACACCTTCCATCCCATCGAACGCACCGATGTGCGAGCCACCCCGGCCGTTGATACCGACAACTGCCACTCGAATGTCGTCATTCGCCCCTCGTACACGGGAAAACGGGCTCGCCATAACCAGACCGGCACCGGTCGCAATCGAACCTTTCATAAAATCTCGGCGTGTGAAAACTTTCATGGATTAACTCCTTCCTTAAAAATAACAAGGTTTGATGATTTTACAAATGCCATGAATTATTCCTATATCCTGCAACAGGATGCCCCGGCATTCTCAATTATACATACAACGTTAAAAGCCAAAAAGCAGGATAAACAAATGACAACCTCACGGCAAGAATAAACTTAAAAAAGTTGATTACTCAGCCCCCCTGCTCATAGAATAATCTCTTCAATAGTACGTGCCACGATGTAATCCGGCAGCTTATTTAGGCCCGGTTCCGACTCATAAGCGGAAATAATGCTCTTATCCGGAAATGCACCAACTTCCTCAATCAGTTCATTCGTAAGCGGCTGCAATCGTTCATCTGTCATATCTGTTTGTGCCCTGCCGCGTGCCGCCTCGACCAAAGCGGCAAACTCGTCCCTGCTGTCGTACCAGTTAAGCTGCAATTCCAGCTCTATGACCTCTGCGCTATTCCTGCGGTCGTAGACATATTGAATCCCAATAGGATTGTAGGCCTCTATCCGCTCATCCACAAAAGCCAGGCAGGCATCTCTGTAAGCAGCATATTTTTCTTTATTAAAGTCCTCAAAACCGCGTTTTTTTATCTCTTCGGCGAGTATTTCACCAATTCTCGCCGCCAAAAGCTCCTTCCTGGCATCCAACCGCTCATAAAGGGCTTCATAATACGACTTCAAAAGTAAGCTTGTTTCACTCATGAACTCTCCTTATAACCGCTTAGGTCGGAATTTCTGCTCTATTCAGGTCTCAATACACAATTATAGCATTGAAAACTCCCTAATTCCACACTTTGTCTAAATTATCGGGCCTTTATTTTGCATATAGGCAGCCGAATCGGACGCCCTACAACTGCCAAATGAGTCATTTTTGTACTCCTTTTGCCAAAATTCTTGAAAAAGTTGGTTTTTGCGAAGATTTTACGCTAGTTTTCGTTTGGATCGTTGTTTTTGAGCTAATAACGAGATTTTATCCCGATTTTATACCTTATTTCTTGTATCTCAAGTGTATTGCTTGTTTCGTGCTTCTTAACCAAAACGACGGTCTGCCGCTTTTACAATGCCACTTATATACTTGTAATATAAGCACTTACAATCTTATTTGCCTATAATATTATGTACCACTTTACCTTTGCTCCTTTGTTGCAGTAAAAATTTTTTATTTTTTTCAAATTTTATAGGTAACATTTTGCCATCGAGAAACGCTGCATAATACGAGACTAAGGATCGGTCTGGGGAATATATAGTGGACACAATATGCCGAGATTGACAACTAAAGATATGGAGTATAGTTAAATCCGCTTAGCGGACTGGACATTTATGATCTTTTATTGATTAGCCCAGGCTGTGCATACTGCAAATTTCAGCCGGCCAGAGTTGAATTGTGCGAGCTAACGCTTGCATGGTGGTGGTTTTGTGCCTACGGAGTACCTGCCGCTATGTGGGATAAGTGTGCTCATGCATAAGATTAATAACTGTCGAGGTTTATGGGCTGCTTCTGTTGGCGAGCCCCGGCATAGGACGAATCGCAAAAACAGAGTTTCGGCCAGCCTTTGGCCCGGTCGTTAAGATTTCGATTGATGAAAGCCTCAGTCTCGCTTTTCGCCTTGCGACCGATCTTGATTAAATCTTGTGCATCCATCGCTTGTGTCATTCGTAGTTAA
>DQCG01000398.1:4131-4303 GCA_003533825.1 Phycisphaerales bacterium | reverse complement strand
TTTAGAATTTGTACGTCATGCTCAAGTTGACCCAGGTCTCGTCCTTATCGTCATTCACCGAACTATCCATCGTGATCTGGTGATACACTCCCGGAGTCATAACAAGCTCTTCGGTCAAGTTGATGCCGGTTGATACCCCGAAGACGAAGTTCGACCAGTCCTGGTCGACATT
>DQCG01000398.1:0-4096 GCA_003533825.1 Phycisphaerales bacterium | reverse complement strand
ATTAAAAACCTGCTCCGGAGTATCCGGCAGGATGCCGCCGACCGTCATGGGATAGTCCAGCATGAAGATATGGGCCCAGCCGGATGCCGTGCCCCTGCTTTGGCTCGGCGGGTCAGTACTCAGATCAAAATTTTTGGCGACGGCGGAGCCGCTGCTGTTCGGCCAGAGCTTAACAAGAACGTAAGTCGGAACGATACCGGCGGGAATCATCTTTGGAAAGGAAAGAACGGCATGCATTTCCTGTAAATCGGCGTCGTTCGGGTTGTGCTCCGGATAGTTGTAATAGACCCAACCGAGCCTGTACATCATGGCATAAGTCTCGTCCTGGAACAGACCGTTTTGATAATACAACGTGTAGTCCCAGCGTTCGCTGCTTTCATGTCCGCTCGAATTGGCCCTGTGGCCCATCATGTTGACCCCGAGGCCGGTGCCGAACAAATCCAGATCGATACTGGGCTGCATGGCGCTCTTGTCGCCATAAATATCGAAGCCGCGCCAGATGTACTTACTCTGATAGGTAAAGTCGACCGACCCGTGCAACTCCGCGTCCTGGGCCTGTGCGAAAGCAACTGCACAGAACAAGATTACGGCAGCTAATAAAACCCCTTGCTTCTTCATGCTCATCTCCTTGAAAAATATTACTTTATTTTTACGACACTAACTTCAATAAACTGCCTTAAATAAAGTTAAGAGTCAACACAAAAACAGGTAATTTTACCACTTCCCGGTTTTTCTCATTTCCGCTTTTGGTAGATTCTCAAGGTCTTTGAGATATTTACTCAGTTCTTCTTCCGGCAGCTCATAATCAGTAAGGTTCCCGGATAAATATGCGTCATAGCCCATAAGGTCCATCAGGCCGTGTCCACTATAGTTGAATAGTATCATTTTTTCTTTGCCCTCTTCCTTTGCGTTCTTGGCTTCTTCGATAACCGCCGCAAGTGCCTGGCTGGTTTCCGGAGCGGGGATAAATCCTTCCGTTTTGGCCCAGGTTATGGCGGCCTCGTACGATTGCAATTGGTGGTATGCCCTCGGCTTCATCAGGCCTTCCACGATGGACTGGCAAATCAGCGGCGCCATGCCGTGATACCGCAGCCCGCCGGCGTGGATTGGAGGCGGGATAAAGGCGTGTCCGAGTGTATGCATTGCCAACAGTGGTGTCGTGCAGGCCGTGTCTCCAAAGTCATAGGTAAACGGTGCTCGCGTCATCGTTGGACATGCCGTCGGTTCAACAGGGATGATTTCAATTTCGGCGCCGTTGATCTTGTCGGCGACAAACGGGAACGACAAACCTGCAAAATTACTGCCCCCGCCGGCGCAGCCAATCACGACGTCGGGTGATTTTTCACCGGCGATTTCGAGCTGCTTTTTGGCTTCCAGGCCGATTATTGTTTGGTGCAGCAATACATGATTCAATACGCTGCCAAGAGAATAACGTGTTTTGCCTGACGGATCCGTTACGGCTTGCTCAATGGCTTCGCTGATGGCGATTCCCAGGCTGCCCGGCGTGTCGGGCATTTCTGCCAACACTTTTCTTCCGGCATTTGTTTCGCTGCTCGGGCTTGCAACACAGTTCGCTCCCCATGTTGCCATCATCATTTTCCTGAACGGTTTTTGATCAAAGCTTATTCTGACCATGAAGACCTTGCATTCGAGGCCTATCAAGTTGCAGGCGAAAGCCAGGGCGCTGCCCCATTGGCCGGCTCCGGTTTCTGTTGTGAGTCTCTCGATGCCGAATTGCTTATTGTACCAGGCCTGAGCGACGGCTGTATTCGGCTTGTGACTTCCGGGCGGGCTTACACTTTCGTCTTTATAGTATATGCGGGCCGGTGTCTGAAGATACTTCTCAAGATATACTGCCCTGCGCAAAGGCGAGGGACGCCAGCGATAAAGTATATCCAGGATTTCTTCCGGGATGTCTATCCAACGTTCCTGGCTTACCTCCTGTTCGATCAGATTCATCGGAAACACCGGCGCCAGCATGTCGGGCGAGATGGGATTTCCATCGGGTCCGAGCGGCGGAAGCAGGGGCGTAGGCAGGTCTGCCGCCAGGTTATACCATTGTCGAGGAATGTCATTCTCATTTAGCATGATCTTTATTGACTTCATTGCAGTGCTCCTAATATAAGCTAAGTTATTAGTTTTACACGATTAGTATTCCAATTCGCAGATTAGATTATTACAATCACGGCGATATTAAAGCGTATCTCCATGAAGGTCAAGCATAATTACGCAAGCAGAAATAATTGTAAATTCATGACTAATGAGGGCATCAAACAAAAAAGGCCTACTTGGACGGTAGGATCTGTAAAAACCAGCGCTTATCAACGAAGATGCCTTATAATTACAATCGGCAAAACTCCTGAAAAAGCTGTAAGATTTTTTTCATACCGATACGTAAATGCTTTGACTAAAAAGTTTTACATTACTTGTAGGATTTAGTGACAGCCAATTTAATCCGGCAAAGAAAAGATTTTAACAGGTTGATAAAGGAACGGGGTGACTTGATTGGAAGAGTCTGTAGCGGCGAATTCCCTTTGGCCCGGCTTTTGCGACGATTCGAGCTTAAATTAAAAAATTGTCTTGGAAGTGTTGGTTCGTCTGTATTCAGGGAAGACCGACGTTTTTTTTGCAATTGAAAATACACAAAATCTCAGGTCGGCCGAGAAGATGGGCGTTATGGGCGGTTTGGGGACAAAGTAAACTTGGGCCTGATTAGGTTTTAGTCAAACATCTGCGATCCGTGTATGGGATATGGCTTATTGAGAGCGATAAATTTAATTGTGGAGGATACCCAAATAGGTCTTAATAATGTCAATCATGTAACCGTTTAATCTTGTTGATTGACGGATTTTTGTGTTAGAGATGAAAGTCACCTTCTATCAGTGTCTTTTTTTGTGGAGGGTAAAGGGAGGCAAAAAAAAAATTTTTGTTGTGGGAAAAAATGTTTGATGATTGTCGCGTCACTCTTTAATATAATGTATAATATGTAGCGAGCCATTAGTCCAATTAAGATGAAAGGGGTACGCAATGGCAAAAAAGAAAGCGAAAAAGAAACTCATTAAAGGTTTGTGGACAAAGAGCGAGTTGAGTCTGCTGAAGAAGCTTTTTCCGAGTAATCCCACTGCTAAAATAGCTGCGAAACTCCGGCGCCCAACCGACGCAGTAAAAAAGAAAGCTTCCAGGATGGGACTTCGCAAATCGAAGAAATACATGAAGTCACTCGGCCGAGGGTAAGCTGTAAGGCCGGTTCTACAAAAGTGACGTTGATGTAGTGCCTTATCTTTGCGGGGGGTATGTACACTTAATTCCGGGCCCGGCTTGGGGTCTTGGTGTTCAAAGTGCATGACTACATAAAACGTTGTGCGCTTGTATGGCTTTTCCTTCGTGATTGTCGATTCTGCACGTCATATTCTTGGTTGTTAATACTTGACAATCGCGTCTGACGGCGTTATTTTGGCAATGTTCGTTTATGTTTTTAATTTAAGTTTTTCAGCTTTTAATATCGGGAGGTTCGTTTGAGGGCATTATCTGGCATACAGCCATCCGGCAGGCTTCATATAGGCAACTTTTTCGGCGCCATGCGTCAGCACCTTCAGCTCCAGGCCGAGCACAATTGTTTTTATTTTATCGCCGACTACCATGCTCTTACCAGCAATCCGGCGCCTGATGACATCGCCGGCCATAGTCTTGGGGTCGCAATGGATTATGTCGCTTTGGGTCTCGATACTGAAAAAACCATTTTCTGGCGCCAATCGGATGTGCCGGAGGTTACAGAGCTTACCTGGCTGCTGTCATGTGTGACCCCAATGGGTCTGTTACAGCGATGCACGAGCTACAAGGACAAAGTCGCTCAGGGCCTGAGCCCTAATCACGGCCTGTTCGCCTACCCGGTCTTGCAGGCGGCGGATATCCTGATTTATCATAGCGACATTGTCCCCGTCGGTGCCGACCAGAAACAGCATATCGAGGTTACCCGAGATATTGCCCTCCGGTTCAATAACGCTTACGGCGAAATTTTCACTGTACCGAACGAGCACATTATCGAATCTGTCGCCGTCGTTCCCGGTATTGACGGGAGGAAAATGAGCAAGAGCTA
>DQCG01000307.1 GCA_003533825.1 Phycisphaerales bacterium | reverse complement strand
AACATGTCTGCCAGTTGAGCCGACGTCTGTTCAAGAATTCCACCTGTCTCACCGACTCGTATCATCGACAGATACAAAGGGCTAAACACCTTCTCATGCCTGGCCATAGCCTCTGAAAGTGACTGTCCGGCACTGACTGCATCTACGAGATCGCCCAGCAAATCTTTTGCCGCCGGCTTGTGCTGTTGTTTGCGAAGAAGCTCAAGTCCGCTCAGCAGCGGCAGTCCCGCCCGCAAAGCTGTGCTCAACTGGGTGGTCAAAGCCAAAACATCTTTGCTTTTGACCCTCCCCGAGCCGAATCCCAGAAGCTGACCCAGGCTCGGCGCACCTTTCTCGCCCTCGACGACACCGACACTCTGGGACCGAATCTCTTTGGTCAATTCCATTACGAAATGGCCTTTTTCAGTCAGAGCGACAACTGCGCTTTTGCGGTCAATTGCCTGCATCGTTCCGGAAACGTGTCCGCCGTTCTGATCAACCGCCTTGTAGGAAAACCAATTCACCTTTGATATCTCACCTTTCGTATTCCATAACTCGTTCGAGATAACGTTTCATAATTACTCTCTAATCTTCCTCGCCGATACTCTTGGAAACCCTGAAGATTTCCTCGGGAGTGGTAACACCTTCCAATACCTTGGTGAGGCCATCGTGCACCATACTTATGTGGTCCGGTGGTGCTGCTTTGATAATCTGTTCGGTTGTCGGCCTTGTTGCGATCAACTCCCGGAGCGTTGTAGTAACCCTGAGCAGCTCATACATCCCGATTCGCCCGCTCATGCCGGTTTGTCCGCATTCGTTGCAACCGGTACCGTGATAGAACTTCGTGCCAGGCTGAATCTTCATCGAGCCATTCAGGCTTTTGATTAGATGTTCATCCGGCTTGTACGATGCCTTACATTTCGGACAAATCTTACGCACAAGCCTCTGGGCCAAAACCGCCTCCAGGGAACTGGCCAAAAGGAATGGTTCGACGCCCATGTCGATCAATCTCGTTACGGCACCGGGCGCATCGTTGGTATGAAGAGTCGAAAAGACAAGGTGGCCCGTAAGAGCCGCACGAATCGCAATATTGGCGGTCTCACGGTCTCGAATTTCACCCACCATGACGATGTCGGGGTCGTGGCGAAGAATATGCCGCAGGCCCGTAGCGAAAGTAAGCCCTCTTTTCGGATTCACAGGCATCTGGTTAATGCCTTCAAGCTGATACTCAACAGGATCTTCTATCGTTATCATTTTCACGGCGGGGGAGTATATCTTGTTGAGTGACGCGTAAAGCGTCGTTGTCTTGCCGCAGCCGGTCGGCCCTGTAACGAGCACAAGCCCGTGTGTCCGGTGCAGACATTGAGTGAAACCTTCCAGACATTGATCGTTCATTCCCAAATCGTGAAGTTTCATCAGGGATGTCGACCTGTCCAAAATCCTCAGCTCGATGGACTCGCCGAATACGGTTGGAACGGTCGAAACACGAAGATCGACTCTGCCCTTCTTGCCGGCAAATTCAATATGGCCATCCTGCGGCACAAATCGTTCGGCAATATTCATATTTGCCATAATTTTGATTCGTGAAATAATCGCCGCCTGAAGCCGCTTCGATGAAGGTGTCCTCTCAACAAGCATCCCGTCGATTCTGTATTTAATCTTTACCTCGTGCTCGAACGGCTCGATATGAATATCGCTTGCGCGGGCCTCGATCGCCTCAAGTATGACCAGATTTACAAGATTGACCAAAGAAGGCTCCCTGGCCAGCTCGTGCAGCTTCGCCGGTGAGTAATCTCCGTTGTCCAATTCTTCAGCCTCTTTTCGCTGTTCGGCCGGAACAAGGTCATCCATCATTCTTGCCGCATTGCTGCCGTAGAATTTCAGTATAGCATTCTCCATCTCCTTCGGGTCAGCATAATAACGGCGCACTGTACAGCCGGTTACCAGCCGCAAATCCTCAATAACCTGCGGCTGAAATGGATCCGTCATGGCCACCGTTAAATGGCCGTTTCCTTGCCTTAATGGCAAAATATTGTATTTGCTGACCAATTCCGCCGGCACAAGGCCAATGACATTGCTGCTTATTGAAAGATTAGTTAAATCTACCTTATCAATACCTGATTGGTGCGCAAGTGCTTCATTTAGCTGGGCTTGTGTTATATAGCCAAGATCCAGCAATATCTGGCCCAAGCGTCGATGTTTGACTTTCTGCTCTTCAAGCGCAAATTTAAGGCCGGACTCGTCAAGATACGATTTTTCGCAAAGCAGCTCACCTAACTTTTTCCGTTGTCGCAATTTCATTCCTCTCGAACTGTTTCAAAAAACTCTCTTAGAATCTTAAGTCTATATGAATAAAATACTTATACAAACATCACGCCAATTAGACTCAATCCGTAGCTTTAGCGGACAAAGCCAAATCACAACTACCCTCTCAGACGCTTGTGAATGTGGTTTTGTTACAATAAAATGCTTTTTATTACCAAAAATACAAAGAAATTACAGAAAATTCACAAAGACAATTTTTTGCCGGAAGCAATTGAAAAATACATCAGGTAATCGACTGGTAGAATTTAGAAGAATTCCGGCATTATTTTGGGTTGACACATCCGCTCATTTGGTATTGCATATATCAGCTTAACTCCGGTAGAGGTATAACATTGAGCATGAAATGAGTGAA
>DQCG01000600.1 GCA_003533825.1 Phycisphaerales bacterium | reverse complement strand
CTTTAATAATATTAGACAGTAAAATTAATACCACTATTAGGAAAGATATTATCGAAATCAATACCGATTATCGTTCCCTTATGCTTATCAGCATAATGTGCCCACATTAAAGTGTTTCTTGCCGTTTTTGAAACGGACAGCAAACAACTTTTGCAGTTCATATTTTTTTGACATTCTAGTGAGCTATCTGCAAGCATTTTCTGAATCTCGCCTTTTTCATAAAGTCCATTTAGTGCTTGTTTGTAGCCTGCTGGCTCGGGAATGTTTCTTTTTCTCAATACAGATAAATATCTTGCCTCAATTGCAGATTTATCATCTGGACAATAGAAATAAGGTAAACATTCAAGTGGGTCGTTAACATCTGAAATATACGGCAATTTCAATTCTAGCAATTCCAGAATCTTAACAATACCCTTTTGGTCGCAATATTTATACAAAACATTCATTTTATATCCATCTGACGAAGCTATATTTACTATGACCAGTCAACATTTTCGGATAGTGAATATGTTATTATCAGCTCCATACAGGTTTTTTTCCTAACAACAAAAAATCAGCATCAGCTACCAATCGCCCGCTGCAACGGGCTGTCGGGTGTTTGTTCATCTATCTGCTCATAAGAAAGAGATGGGAAACTTGCCTGTTGACTGGCATGTTCAATAGTCATTGCCACCAGATTACCCGAAGCATCCAGGTCAACATAAATATTCTCGTTAATCCCTTTCGTTTCGGCAACATTAAGATCCGAAAACTCTATCAACGCCGTATCTGTATCAGGAAAATATTTTATTCTCATTATATATTCTGAGATTAACGCGGCTCTGCTTACATAACAAAGTTTTATCACAACATGAAAAAGTGTCAATAGAAAAATCATATCAGAAAGCATCTTAAAGTCGGGGAATCTCCAAATATGTACTTTGCAAGAATTGCCTTCTGTTGTATAGTTTATGCCTTGAAAAACAGATTAAGTTGGCTTGTGCAGAAGTAACAGCAGGGCCTTTGTGAATCGGCTAAGCAGTCGCTTTTGCCGCAATACCCTTTGGGAGTTAGACCATGACAAACAGCAGCACTGTTTATATCAATCAACTGAAGAATCACACAGAGCAGGAAGTCACTCTCTCCGGTTGGCTTTATAACAGCCGGGGAAGCGGAAAGATTCAATTTTTGATAATTCGTGACGGGTCCGGGCTTTGCCAGTGCATCGTCGAGAAAGGAAAAGTATCCGATGAGCTTTTTGAAGGACTTAAGCACCTGGGCCAGGAATCTTCTCTGGCCGTGACCGGACTGGTGCGGGCCGACGAGCGGAGTGTCGGCGGATATGAGTTAGCGGTGACCGATGCGAAAATAATCGCTCCGGCGACGGATTACCCGATCACGCCGAAGTCGCACGGCATCGATTTTCTGCTCAAGCATCGACACCTGCACCTGCGCTCGCAAAGCCAGTGGTGCATAGGGAAAATCCGCCACACGGTTATCGACGCAATAAGGAGATTCTTTAATGATAACGGTTTTACATTGATCGATACGCCGATTCTCACTGTCGCAGCGGGCGAAGAGGAACAGTCGCTTTTCGAGGTCGATTATTTCGGAGAACCCGTGTTCCTGACGCAGACCGGGCAGTTGCATCTGGAATCCGCGGCGATGAGCTACGGCAAGGTTTACTGCTTCGGGCCGACCTTCCGAGCGGAAAAGAGCAAGACCCGCAGGCATCTGACCGAATTCTGGATGGTCGAGCCGGAGGTCGCTTTTATCGAGCTGGACGGTCTGCTGGAACTGGCGGAGAATTTCGTATCCTCGATAGTCGCCCGGGTCCTGCAGGATAACAGGAGCCAGCTCGAAACCATCGGCGCCGATATTCCGGCACTGGAAAAAATCAAGCCGCCCTTCTATCGTCTTACTTATACCGAAGCTTCGGAGATATTGACAAGTCAAAGGGCGAAGGATTTTCTCGCCGGACAGTTGGAAGATTTCAAGAATCAAAAGCAGCAAATCGAAAGTCGAATCGCCCAACTCGAAGAAGAGCAGAAAGGCCAGATAAAACAGTGGAAGCGGGACAAGAACGCCGCCGAGCTTATCGAGCTGCGCTCCGAGCTTACCGAAGTCGATACCAAAATCGAGAATAATCCAAAACACGCCCAACTGGCCGCCGATTTTCGCTGGGGCAAAGACCTCGGCGGCTCGGACGAGACCATCATCTCGCAAATGCACGATAAACCGATCTTTGTCACTCACTATCCGAAGCAGGCCAAGGCCTTTTACATGAAGACCGACAGGGACAACGAGGACATCGTTTTGAACTTCGACTGTCTCGCTCCGGCCGGTTTCGGCGAAGTCATCGGGGGCTCGGTCAGAGAAGACGACCACGACCGCCTTGTTGAGCGGATCAAGGAGCAGGATCTCAAGAAGGAAAATTACGACTGGTATCTGGACCTGCGAAAGTACGGCTCGGTCCCGCATGGCGGATTCGGACTCGGCGTTGAAAGAACCGTCGCCTGGATTACGGGCCAGAAGCACATCCGCCAGTGCATCCCATTCCCCAGAATGATGGACAAAGTCTATATATAAAAATACTCTATAGGTAATCGAGAATGCAGAATAGGTATGCAGGTGATATAGGTGATTTTGGTAAGTTTGGTCTTCTACGAGCCATTTTTCCTGATAGCCGACTTGGGATAATATGGTATTTAGTGCCGGATGAAAGCCATAACAAAGATGGAAGGCATATTGATTATCTTAAGAAGACCGAATTTCGGATATGCGACCCAGAGCTTTTTAATAAGCTTAATGATCTTGTACAATCAGGCCGTCGTTCTGTAGAGTGTCTCCAACAGTTAAAACTCTTTTATAATGTCGTGTTCTTCTCAAATATTTTGTCTTATGAAGGGACATCCACAAATAGTGAAGAGGGCCGACAACAGCGGTCACTTATTCGTCAGAAATGGCTGAATGCTGCGTTAAAGGCTGGCCTCAAATGCGAGGTATTGTTTCTTGATCTCGACAACGGTCTTGAAACGAAATCTGTTACCAAGTATTCCAAGTCAGCTGTCAAATATGTATTTCTCGATGAACTTAAGGAATTCGCTTATATTTGTCCTTGCGTAGTCGTATATCACCATCTCGGTCGGCAGGGAACACACACCGAACAGATCCGAAGTCGGAATCAATGGCTCTGTTCACACTTTAACGAGACGCATAGTGTTTTTGCTCTGAGATTTAAATGTTATAGTCCTCGGGCTTACTTCTTTCTCGCCCGTAAAGACAAGGCGGACGATATAAAACAAAGGCTTGAAATGTTTATTGATTCTAATTGGAATAAGTGTTTTGATTCAATAGTGTACCGCCATTAAACAATCAAAAGAGTTAGAAATATTTTCCTTGCTATAATCCAACTATGCAAACATGGACAATACAAAAGCTCTTGAATTGGACTACCGAATATCTTACTAACAAGGGCGTTGATTCTCCCAGACTAAGCGCCGAGCTTTTGCTGTCTCATGCATTGGGACTCAAGCGTATCGAGTTGTATACGCAATTCGACAAACAAGTGCCTCAGCAACAGTTGGATTTGCTTCACGATCTGGTAAAACATGCCGGGATGCACGAGCCGGTTGCGTATCTGACCGGCGGGACTGAGTTTTATTCGCTTCAGCTTGACATAACCGCTGACTGCCTTATCCCCCGGTCGGAAACCGAACTGCTCGTCCAGCGGGCGATTGAATTTCTTCGGACCCGCTCCGGCGTTCAATATATCTGCGATTTGTGCACCGGCAGCGGCTGCATCGCCGTAGCAATCGCCAAAAACTGCCCTGATGCCCGCGTTACGGCAACGGACATATCCGCCGCCGCCCTTGAAGTGGCCTCAAGAAACGTTAAGAAGCATCATCTTACCGAGCATGTTCGTTTACTGTGCGGCGACTTATTCGAGCCTGTCATTCAACAACTGGACGTGAACCAATTCGATTTGATTGCCTGCAATCCTCCCTATGTTAGCATGGCCGAGTATAAAAAGCTTGATAAAAACGTGAAAGACTACGAGCCAGCCTCGGCCCTGCTCGCCGGAGCCGATGGTTTGGATGTCCACCGCAGGATAATCGATAAAGTTTATGATTTCTTAAAACCCGGTGCCGCACTAATGCTGGAAATCGGCTACGCTCAGGGGCCTGCCGTCAGAGAACTGCTCGAACAAACCGGCACATTCGCCGAAATCAAAATCGAAAAAGACTTCCAAGACAACGACCGCGTCGTCACGGCCATAAAAATGTCATCATGACTCGGTCGAAGAGTCACCTTCTTCGTTTCCTTTTTGCTTTCGCGTCTGCTCAAGCTCATCGGCTAGCTTTCCGACCTCAAGCCGCAATCGTATGTTGTCCTTCTTGTTCCGTAACAGCAATTGGAAAAACAATACGGCTAAAATAACCGGTATGGCGAAACCAATAAGAACAATGAGTATCTCAAGTGGGCCCGGCATAAAAAAACCTAAGATGTTGTTTAACATTTTCTGATCCTTTCTTATCTTTGTCAGTGAATCCCTCGATACTTACGTCGATGCATCGCCGTTCTTGCCATCCTTGATTTCCTGCCGCAAGAGATGCACTTCTTCCGCCATTTTTCCTAATTCCATTCTGATGAGCTTTTGCTCCTTTCCCGCGTTCCTGAAGTATCGCGACACTCGGACCAGACATATGATAATCAGAGCAAATATGAAAACGTAAGCAGCAATTACGAGGAGTCCCATCAAGACCCCTCCCACACTTATGAACATGCGTGCCAAAATCCCATTAATCATTTATTTTTCCTTTCCTTGATTTCTTTTGGATTAACCTTCTTCGATTCCAGCCAAGCGTCAACGTCGGCCCGGTCAAACTTGATGTTCTTGGATGTAATCCGGATATACGGCGGGCAATCACCGCTGGCGATGTACTTGTAAATTGTGCGTTTCGAATCGCCCAGATAAGCCGCCAAATCTTCTATCGACATCAATTGCATAGTGTAATATCCTTATTAATATGCAGCATTATATCACTATATGCACTTATATACAATATTATTTTAAATATTTTTTATTTTTTTCTATAAAACTTTGTGCTGGTCTGAGCAGATCCAGGTACTGAAGTTTGCATATAACAGGAACTCGGATACTACTTTTAATATATTGTAACAGAGAAGAAATTTCAGCTATGGATATCTGAATGAGTTATTTTCTCGTCCGAAACACCAAAAGAACCTATTCATTATTCGTAATAAGCTGTCGATCTTTTGTATGAATTAAAAAACACAGTATAGAATAAACCCTCTGCACTGCTCAATATCCCCATCTTGCCACATATATATATTTAATATTTGCCCATATTAAATATATACGCAATAAAAAAGCCAGATTCTAGAAATACAGAATCTGGCTTCGGAGGAGGGTGATGAAAAGCTGATAATAGCACGCCCCGAAAACTCCTTTATTTGATTTTAATCTTCCTTAATTAATAATCGAATAAATAACAGAATTTTCTTTAGTGAAAAAGAATAAAATTAATAAAAATATACACTTTTTTTATCTGAAATAAAACCTCGAATTGTAGAAAATTCGAATAAATTTAATAATTATCTTAAAAATATCCAAATCTAACTCAATATCCACATTAGATTACGCTTGATAAATTAACTTTGTTCTCATATTTTAACCACAAGGCTGTTATTTCTTTCGTATGAATTGAACGGAAAGAATGAATATGGATACCCGGATTACAATTACAGAGCTACTTGCCGCCAAGCGTCAGAACCTTAAAATCGCGGCGATAAGCTGTTACGATTACACTACGGCGAAGCTTATATCACAGACCGGCGTTCAGATGATACTGGTGGGTGACTCGGCTGCCCAGGCCATGCTCGGATTCGACACAACCTTGCCGGCAACGATGGATTTTATGGTTACCATAACGGCCGCCGTTCGCCGAGGGGCACCGAATGTTTTTCTGGTTGCCGATATGCCGTTTTTGTCTTATCAGGTTGGAATATCCGAGGCGATAAAAAACGCCGGCCGGTTCGTCAGCCAGGCTGGAGCACAAATGGTGAAAATCGAAGCGACCAGCCCGTATCTGGACGTGATTAAAGCAATCAGTGACGCGGGCATAGCGGTTATGGCTCACATCGGCATAAGGCCGCAAAGCATCAGCAAGATTGGACGATTCAAGGCTGAGGCAACTACGGCTGAGATGGCTGCCGAATTGATAAGTCTTGCCGAGCAGATGATAAACAATGGGGCCAGCTCGCTGCTGATCGAAGGGACCGCCGCAGAAGTCGCCGGGATAATCACAAAACGCTTCGAAGTACCGGTAATTAGCTGCGGTTCGGGGCCTGATTGTGACGGACAGATTCTGATAGCACCCGACATCTTAGGATTGACACAGGGACAGAGTCCGAAGTTCGCTAAGAGTTACGATAATCTGGCCGAGCGCACAATTAAGGCATTTAACGCCTACAGCGAGGAAGTGGAAAAAGGCCGGTTCCCCGACAACGGGCACAGCTACCACATGAAAGCGGGCGAGTTCGAGAGGCTGCAGAAATTACTTAAAGGTTCGCTTTAAGAACATCCGGCTGCCCGATTCAAATTACGCCTGTTTCTCGTCACCGGCAGAATATCGACAATTCTGAAAGTTCGCCGGAATCACCGGACGACAACGCACCTTCACCTCCGCTTCGCCTGCCGGCCGTAATCATAACCAGATTATCATTACCGTTAGTTTTAACGATTTTCGGGGTGACAAATCAATCCCGCTCTCGGCTTGCGAAATACGAACAAAATGCTCGTGCATGATAAAGGTAAAACTTGTCAATAAGGATGCCTGCGTCAAAAGTTCACTC
>DQCG01000190.1 GCA_003533825.1 Phycisphaerales bacterium | reverse complement strand
TACAGCACGATGCATTCGGACGGGAACCGCTGGGAGGCATTGAACTGCCAGGCATACGGTTCTCGCCATCCGGTAAGCAAGCCGCTTGACGACCCGAAGAAAATCTATATGCAAATAAAGGGCAGGGAAGTTTATCAGCAGGCCATTCGGCGAATCGTTGAAACCGTTAACGATTGTCTGCAAGTCTGTGAATTAAGTATCGACGACATTAAGATGCTCGTTTCACATCAGATGAATGCAAGAATCATTGAATCTGCTGCTAAGCGGTTAAAACTGCCTGATGAAAAGGTCTTTATAAACATAAACGAGTACGGCAATACTTCCGCGGCCTCGGTACCGATTGCCTTCGATGATTGTGTCAGGAAAGGAAAAATCAAACGAGGCGATATGATTATTTTAGTTGCTTTCGGCGCAGGATTGACGTGGGGGGCAAATGTGGTTGAGTTTTGATTGACCAAACGTATCCTGTGGGCCTGCAAGCGAGATAACAGATACGAGATAACGGATTATGAAAACAGCATTCTTATTTCCGGGACAGGGCGCTCAATTTGTAGGAATGGGCGCCGAAATCGCCAGCTCGTTCCCAGCCGCGTCGGCTATTTTCGAGAAGGCAAATAATATTGTCGGATTCGATTTGCGACAAATTTGCTTCGAAGGCCCTGCCGAGCAACTGAGCAGCACAACAATCTCACAGCCGGCTATTTTCACCACTTCGACAGCGATTCTGGAAGTTCTCAGGACCGAACAGGCCACCAGCGGCATCATTGCAGATGTTACGGCAGGTCTTAGTCTCGGTGAATATACCGCCCTGTACACCGCAGGAGTGCTCAGCTTCGAGGATGGACTGAAACTGGTGCAAAAACGCGGGCAGGCCATGCAGGCCGCCGCCGACGCGAACGAAGGTGCAATGGTGAGCATTATCGGCCTTGATGAAGAAACCGCCCGCAGGCTCTGCGAGGAGGCCGGCCAGGGGGATATCCTGGAGCCTGTCAACTTCAACTGTCCCGGACAAATCGTAATAAGCGGTGATAAAAAGGCCTGCCGCATTGCAAAAGAGCTGGCACTCAAGATCGGGGCTATAAAAGCGGTACGCCTGGATGTCGCAGGAGCATTCCATACCAGGATGATGGCCGGCGCCGCTGAAACGCTCGAAAAAGCGCTGATAGATTGTGAAATTGCAGAACCGTCACAGACACGGATCATCGCCAATATCGACGCGGAATATTACCAGACAAGCGAAAAAATCAAACAAGGAATGGTTAAGCAGTTGACTAATCCGATTCTATGGCAAAAATGTATGGAGCGGCTTCTGGCCGATGGAGTCGAGAAGTTTTATGAGATCGGGCCGGGGAGGGTTTTGACGGGTCTTATGAAAAGAATCAATAGAAAAACACAAATTGTCAATGTAAGCAGCTTGAAGGCGATAAAGGAATTGTTTTAACAGGCCGACGGCGAAATTCGGGGCTTAATATCTTAATGCCTTTCGAGAATTTATTTGGGAGATAACAAGGATGTCGGAAAAAAAACTGGCTGTTGTGACTGGTGCCGCCAGAGGGATTGGCCGGGCGATTGTTCTGGAACTGCTCAAGCAGGACCGGATTGTAGCCGGGCTGGATATAAATGCCGAGCAGCTCGGCGAGCTTGAGGATGTTGTACAAAAGGCCGGTTTCACGGTAATCACCAAGTGTGTAGACATAACCGACACGGATCAGCTCACCGAAACACTCGAGTCATTGGCATCGGACTACGGCGGGATCGGGATTCTGGTGAACAATGCCGGCATTACCCGCGATAAGCTGATGATGCAAATGAAAGAAGAGGATTTTGACAGTGTCATCAACGTCAATCTTCGTGCCGCTTTTATCGCGACGGCCATCGCCGTCAGGTCGATGGTCAGAAACAAATTCGGCCGCATCATCAATTTAAGCTCCGTTGCAGGAATAATGGGACAGGCCGGATCGAGCAATTACGCGGCCAGCAAGGCTGGGCTTATTGGTATGACAAAGTCGATTGCAAGGGAAGTCGGCAAGAAAAACGTTACCGCAAACTGTATCGCACCGGGATTTATTATGACCGAAATGACCGAGGTGCTCCCGGATGCCGTTAAAAACGCCGCAAAGCAAATTATCCCGGTCCGTCGATTCGGCCATGTCGAAGACGTGGCCGGAGCAGTTGCTTTTCTCGCCGGAGATCAGGCCGGATATATCACCGGACAGGTCCTCTCCGTGGATGGCGGAATGGCAATGTAAAAAAATAAATAAAAAAATGTTTGTAGATGAGTATTTTTGTGGGTAATATAACCCGCCGAATCGGTTTCTGAGATTAGTTGTTCGTACCGGTTTTGTTAATTGAAATCAATTTAAGATTACGAAATAGGTTCCTAATTTTATTAGGGAGGATAAACAAGTGAGTGCTGATGGCGTAGATGTTGCGGCGATAGAAAAGAAGGTAATCGAGATAATAAGTGAGCAAATGGGCGCAGATAAGGCTGAAATAACGCGCGAAACCTCATTTATCAACGATTTAAATGCCGATTCACTGGATACGGTCGAGCTCGTGATGGAATTCGAGGATGAATTCGATATGAGCATTCCGGACGAGGAAGCCGAAAAAATCCAGACAGTCGGTGCCGCAGTCGATTATATTGTCAATGTTGCACAATCCAAGAGCCAAGAGTAGCGAACAAGCTTAGTATGAATAAACGGCGAGTTGTTATTACAGGCCTGGGTTGTGTAACCGCCTTAGCCGAGTCCGCTGACGAGCTTTTTGCAGCACTGTGCGAAGGCAGAAGCGGTGTTTCCACTATCGAATCATTCGATACCAGTGCATATCCCGTGCGTTTTGGCGGCGAGGTAAAGAGCTTCGACGTGACCAAATATGTTGACCGGCGGGAAAGCAAGCGAATGGACCGCTTCACTCAGTTTGCTATGGCCGCGGCAAGTCAGGCGTTGAACGACAGTGGGCTTGACTTCTCCAAAGAAGACGCTTTTCGTGCCGGTGCCATCGTAGGCACGGGCATAGGCGGCATTAAGGAGATCGAAGAGCAGCACCTGAGAATCCTGGATAAAGGGCCGAACAAGGTTTCTCCTTTCTGTGTTCCAAGGCTTATGGCTAATGCGGCAAGCGGCAATATCGCGATCCGCTATGGTCTGCGGGGGCCTAATTTTTGTGTCATAAGCGCCTGTGCATCGGGAACTCATGCTATTGGAGAAGCTTTTTTTAACATCTTAAGCGGGCGAAGCGACATTATTATAACCGGTGGTGCCGAAGCCGCACTTACACCAATAGGATTGGCCTCCTTTTGCGCTGCACGGTCATTGAGCACGCGAAATGAAAACCCACAGGCTGCTTCAAGACCGTTCGATAAAGACAGAGACGGTTTTGTGCTTTCCGAAGGGGCCGGAGTCCTGGTTCTGGAAGAGGAAAGCCACGCCAGAAAACGCGACGCAAATATATATGCCGAGCTTCTCGGCTATAGTGCGACCGATGACGGCTATCACATTACCGCCCCGCTGCCGGACGGCAACGGCGCCGCAACAACAATGAAGATGGCGCTTGCCGATGCCGGCCTGGCTGAGGAAAAAATAGACTATATAAACGCACACGGGACGGGTACCGATCTGAACGACGTTGCTGAAAGCGCGGCCATAAAAAAAGTTTTCGGCAGGCATGCATACAAAATACCCGTCAGCTCGACTAAAAGCTGCCTGGGACATCTGCTCGGTGCCAGCGGTGCGGTCGAGCTTATCGTATGTGCGAAAACCATCAACGAATCGGTCATCCCCCCCACCATTAACCTGGAAAATCCGGATGAACGATGCGATCTCAAAATGGATTTTGTGCCTCTTGAAGCCCGCCCGGCGAAGGTCAATATCGCGATGAGCAATTCTTTCGGCTTCGGAGGCCATAATGCCTGTCTCGTCGTGGGGAAGATCTGATCGCAATTCATTGCAGGCCGGTCTTTTCACGTGGATATCTTAAGATAGATTTGAAATTCCTTACCAAAGTATCCGCACTGTAGTTATAATTCGGACTCATTGTAAACAATGTGCTCGGATATTATTTTGTATGGGCTTTCGAAATGGACCTGATCCTGCATATCATACTTCTGGCTGGTGGGGTGGTGATATTGTGGAAGTCTGCTGAGTTGCTGGTGTCCGGCGCGGTCGGATTAGCACAAAAACTCGGCGTCAGCTCACTCGTCATCGGCCTTACGGTCGTCGCAATGGGGACCTCGGCGCCCGAGGTTGCCGCAAGCATTGCCGGAGTTTTAAAAAAAGCCGGCGGTGGAGATTTAGCTGTCGGCAACGTTTTCGGCTCCAACATCGCCAACCTGGCGCTTGTCGGCGGTCTGGTTGCCCTTATTCGGCCACTCAAAGTTCAAAGAAAAACGCTGCTGCGTGAGATACCGGTAATGTTGTTAACGGTCCTGCTGTTGTGGCCTTTACTGCGTAATGAAAACATAATCCGGTTGGAAGGCATTGTCCTGTTAGCAGTGTTTGCAGCATTGATTTTCCTGACGGTTTATGCTGCCCGGCGGGAATCTAAGCTGCCTGGGCATCAATCCGAAAGCTTTGAGCCGGATGCGAAACAACAAACACGAAGCGCACAGAAGAATATACTGTCCGTTCTGGTCGGTTTGGCGGGTCTGGCTTTGGGGGCAAAAATGGCTGTGGACGGAGCGGAATTTATTGGTTTAGAGATCGGCTTGAGCAAAAGAGTTATTGCTCTGACCATTATCGCGTTCGGCACTTCACTTCCGGAGCTTGTAACTTGTGTAGTCGCCGCTATTAAAGGCCATCACGACATTTCCGTCGGAAATCTCATCGGCTCTAATATCTTCAATACCCTTCTCGTGACCGGAGCGGCGGGCACGGTAAAGCCGTTCGAAGTTGGGCCACGCCTGGCAGGAGGAGTCGATTACTGGATCATGGTCGTCGTTAGTGCAGCTTTTGCCGCCGCTATAATAATCGGCAAGCGCGTTCTTGGCCGAGTGTGCGGTTCACTGCTGGTCTGTACATACGTTGGCTATATCATTTACCTATTATCAGCTTAGCTCTCTTCTGATGCGTCTGATTAAAGCGAAGCGTGCCGGCCGCAATCTTTATGCGACCGGCAAACTCAGCTTCGTGGAGGAGGGTATGATTTTCTACTGTGAACTCGATCGCTTCTAATTCTTAACTTCAATTGCCCATTGATTGTTAAATAGCGTTTTGTAAAAACTATAGCTAAGTGCCACAATCGATACGGAATGTAACGCTTTTTTCGGCAATTTTATGAGACCTTCCTGCCGTTTCGTCATAGCTCAAGTAATAGCTTTCACTTATAGCGAAAAAAACTGCCTTGAATTTTCCCCAACCCTCGCCGAGACCGGAAAACCGGGCAATCCCGGCTCATTACTTTTTTAGCAAAAACTTGATTTTTCGAGGCATACTTTATATTTTTGTTTAAAATGGGGCTTAATGAGGTGCAAAACAGGGATAAACTGGAAATTTCTTGTTTAATTTCCCCCTGGATTGAATGGAGTAAAACGATTGATTCCGGAATATATTTACAATTCGAAAACCTACCGTTTAATCGTCTTCGCTGTAGCCCTGGCCATAATCCATTCTACTGCCGCGTGGGCGCTCCCGGAATCTGGCATTGAAATCGCCGGCATGGAATTCCGGCTCGTTACTATCCTGCCGGGCACATTTATTATGGGCTCGAACTCCGCCGACGGCGACGAAAGGCCCGCACATAAAGTCACAATCGACTACGGTTTCGACATCGGCAAAACCGAAGTAACCGTGGCCCAGTTCAGGGCTTTTGTCGAAGCGACAGGCTACGAAAAGCAGGGCTGGGCGTGGGACCGGCGCTGCTCGGATCACATAGGCACCGTTGAAAACCGGCCCTGCCGGAATCCCCGGTTTGAACAGACCGAAAGCCATCCCATAGCCCGCGTTACCTATTACGATGCGAAAGAATTCTGCAAATGGCTCTCGGAGCAAACCGGCCGACCCTTCCGCCTCCCAACCGAAGCCGAGTGGGAATATGCCTGCCGGGCCGG
>DQCG01000726.1 GCA_003533825.1 Phycisphaerales bacterium | reverse complement strand
GTTATCACTGTTGAAGAGGGCAAGAGTTTCGAGACAACCGTAGAGTTCGTCGAGGGTATGCAGTTCGACCGAGGCTATCTGTCGCCGCATTTCGCGACCGACACCGATAATATGGTCTGCGAGCTGTCAAAGCCATTCATCCTCGTTTACGAGGATAAAATCAGCAATGTGGCCAAGCTCGTGCCGCTGCTTGAGAAGGTAGCGAAGGCCAAGAAGCCGCTGCTGATCATTGCCGAAGATGTCGAAAGCGAAGCGTTAGCGACTCTGGTTGTGAACAAACTCAGGGGCATCCTGGCGGTGGCGGCTGTAAAGGCTCCCGGCTACGGCGACCGCAGAAAGGCAATGCTGCAGGATATAGCGGTCCTAACAGGGGCTGATCCGATTTACAAAGACCTCGGAATCGAGATGGAGAACATCAGCATCAAACAGCTCGGCCAGGCCAAAAAGGTGACTATCGACAACGACAACACAATCATCGTAGAAGGAGCAGGCAGCCAGGAAGCCATCAAGGGCAGAATCAAGCAGATCAGAGATGAAGTTGAAATTACAACCAGTGATTATGACCGCGAGAAGCTGCAGGAACGGTTAGCCAAGCTTACCGGAGGCGTCGCCCAGATTAATGTCGGGGCGGCAACCGAAGCGGAAATGAAAGAGAGAAAAGCCCGAATCGAAGATGCCCTGCATGCAACAAGGGCGGCGATTGAAGAGGGAATCGTGCCGGGCGGTGGTGTGGCTCTGATCCGCTGTATCGGTGTCGTGGAGAAATTGAAACTCGAAGGCGACGAGCAAACCGGTGCCGATATCCTGAAAAAGGCGTTATCAATGCCCTGTTACTGTATCGCATACAACGCCGGGACAACTCCGAATCTTGTGGTAAATACTGTAATGGAAGGCAAAGGCGGCTTCGGCTATAACGCCAACACGGATAAATACGAGAACCTTCTGGAAGCCGGTATTCTTGATCCGGCAAAGGTTACCCGCATTGCCCTTCAGAACGCCGTGAGTATCGCCGGGCTGCTTTTGACGACGGATTGCCTTGTTACCGAAAAACCGTCAGATACGCCGGAAATGCCGGCCGGTGGTCCCGGAGGTCCGGGTATGGACGGCATGGGCGGAATGGGCGGAATGGGCGGTATGGGTGGTATGGGCGGCATGATGTAAGCCTTCGACGCCACTTAATTTTGCCTTTGCAGAAAAATGTTAAATAGAACAAGGATGCAAAAATGAACGAGAAAATAAGCCGGTTACGTTTCAGTACTGGAACAATCAAGAGCGTGATGTACCCGGCAATCATGGTCGCAGCGATATGCGTGCTATTGATTGCGGGGTGTCGGCAGGAAGAAACCAAAATCACTGTTCTCAAAGCGCCCAGCAGTAAAAACTTGCTGTGCAAGGACGAACGTATAGGATGGTGGCGCCAGGCAAGGTTCGGGATGTTCATTCACTGGGGTCTTTATGCAGTGCCAGCCGGCGAATGGAAGGGCGAAAAAGTGCCGGGTATCGGTGAGTGGATTATGGAGCGGGCTAAGATACCCGTATCGGAATACGAACCGCTCGCCAAGCAGTTTAACCCGGTCAAGTTCGACGCCGAACAGTGGGTACAAATCGCAAAAAATGCAGGAATGAAGTATATCGTTATTACCAGCAAGCATCATGACGGCTTTTGCCTCTGGGATACGAAATATACCGACTATGATGTAATGGATGCCACACCGTTCAAGCGTGATATCCTGGGCGAACTGGCCGTCGAATGCCGAAAGCAGGGAATCAGACTGTGCTTCTATCACTCGATAATGGACTGGCACCATCCCGATGCGCAGGCGCCGTTCTATCCGAAATATAACGATACGAGCAAATCCAATCCGAATTTTGGCCGGTACGTCGAGTACTATCTGAAGGGCCAGTTGAAAGAATTAGTCGAGAATTACGGCCCGCTTGGAATAATGTGGTTCGACGGCGAATGGATTAAGGACTGGACCAGGGAAATGGGCTGGGATATGTTTTATTACTGCCTTAGCCTCCAGCCTGATATTATTGTCAACAACCGCGTAGGCAACGGGCGGCAGGGGATGCGTGGTCTCAGCAAGAGCGACGAATTTGCCGGCGACTACGGAACGCCCGAGCAGGAGATACCCGCGACCGGTTTGCCGGGCGTCGACTGGGAAACCTGTATGACCATGAACAATACGTGGGGATACAAGTCCTACGACAATAATTGGAAATCGCGTGAGGATTTACTTCGCAAGCTGGCGGATATTGCCAGCAAGGGCGGCAACTTCCTGCTGAACGTCGGGCCGACCGCTGAGGGCCTTATACCCGGTCCCAGTGTCGAACGCCTGGCCGCCATCGGTGAATGGATGAATCTCAACAGTGAGAGCATTTACGGAACTATGGCCAGCCCGCTCGGCGAGGTTCCCTGGGGCCGGTGCACCGCAAAGCCCGGCAAGCTGTATCTGCACGTCTTCGATTGGCCGGCAAATACAAAACTCCAGGTTCCAGGCCTCAAAAACAAGGTTAAGAAGGCTTACCTGCTGGCTGATAAGAAGCGCGCCAGGCTGCTCGTGACGCGTGAAGATAAGGATAAGATCACTGTTACGGTGCCGGCTGAAGCGCCGGATCCGGTTAATTCAGTTGTCGTGCTGGAAATTGAAAAATAGTTGAATAATCAATAAGTGGAAACGAAATAGATAAGGAGTGAGTTATGAAACTTAAACCTCTGGATGATAGAATTGTTATCAAACAAATGGACGCTGAAGAAAAGACGACCGGCGGGATCATTCTGCCGGAAACCGCAAAGGAAAAACCGCAGATTGGTAAGATAGTAGCTACCGGACCGGGCAAATTGCTCGATGACGGCAAACGAGCCAAGATGTCGGTAAAGAAAAAAGATGAAGTGATATACGCGAAATATATCGGCAGCGACGTCGAAATCGACGGAGAAAAGTATGTCATTCTCAGAGAAAGTGATGTTCTCGGAATAGTTGAGAAATAACAGATTCAGTTAGAGTCGGATGCACAAAGGATAGGGCAAAACGATAATAGTAAATAATTGATAAGAGGAAATAAAAATGGCAAAACAATTAATGTTTGACGATACGGCACGAGCTCAGCTCAAAGACGGCCTGTCGCAATTAGCTGAAGCAGTAAAGGTTACACTCGGACCGACCGGCAAGAACGTTATCCTCCAGAAAAGCTGGGGCTCCCCGAAGGTGACGAAGGACGGCGTTTCCGTCAGTAAGGAGATAGAGCTTCCTGAACCGTTCAAGAACATGGGCGCAAAGATGGTCAATGAGGTCGCCAGCAAGACCTCGGACGTCGTCGGGGACGGTACGACAACTTCGACTGTTCTGGCCGAAGCAATCTATACAGGTGGCTTAAGGCACGTTACGGCCGGAGCAAATCCGATGGCCATTCAGCGCGGAATCAGCAAGGCTGCGGAAACAGCGTCGAATTTCATCCAGTCGGTCAGCATTCCCGTGAAAGGCCACGACGACATTGCAAAGGTGGCGACAATCAGTGCGAACAACGATTCGGAAGTCGGGGAAAAGCTCGCTGACGCCATGGACGCGGTTGGCAGAGAAGGTGTCATCGAGGTCGAAGAGGGCAAGGGGATGGAGACCGAGCTGCACGTCGTCGAAGGTATGCAGTTCGAGAAAGGGTATTTGTCACCATACTTTATGACCAACGCCGATACGCTCGAAGCAGTTCTCGAAGATGTCTATATTCTGCTGCAGGAAAAGAAAATATCGAACGTCCGCGAGCTTATCCCGCTGCTTGAGAAGGTTGCCCAGGTAGGCAAGCCGCTCTTGATTATCGCCGAAGACGTCGAGGGCGAGGCATTGGCGGCTCTCGTCATTAACCGCCTGCAGGGTGTATTAAGAGTCTGCGCGGTAAAAGCTCCGGGCTTTGGCGATCGCAGGAAAGCGATGCTGGCTGATATCGGCATCTCGACCGGCGGACAGGTTATCACAGAAGACCTGGGTATCAAGCTCGAAAGCGTCGAACTGGCGCAGTTGGGCCAGGCGAAGAAAATCGTCGTGGACAAGGAAGCGACTACGATCATCGAAGGAGCCGGCAAGAAGAAAGACGTTACCGCCCGCTGCGATCAAATTCGCAATCAGATCGAAAAGACAACCAGTGACTACGACCGCGAAAAATTGCAGGAGCGTCTGGCAAAGCTTACAGGCGGCGTTGCCGTTATCAAAGCCGGCGCCGCAACCGAAGCGGAAATGAAGGAACGCAAGGATCTGCTGGATGATGCGCTGCATGCCACAAGAGCCGCAGCCGAGCAGGGAGTTGTCGCAGGCGGCGGTATTGTTTTCCTGCGCGCTATTGCCGATGTGGAAAAGGCCAGAACCAAAGCCAGGGGCGATGAGAAAATCGGCTTCGATATTGTTATAGAAGCTCTTAAATCTCCCACGAATCAAATCGTTGAAAACTGCGGCGAGAAGGGCGATGTGATTGTCGCTCAACTTCTAAAAAAGGGCAGGAAAATCGGGTATGATGCAAATACCGGCCAGTTCGTAGATATGTTCAAGGCCGGAATTATCGATCCGGCAAAAGTTGCCCGGACCGCACTGGAAATGGCCGCCTCGGTGGCAGGACTGATGCTGACGACCAATGTGTTGGTGACAGAGTTGAAAGACAAGGACGAAGAGCCGATATCAGGGTCAGTAAGATAGAACTCGTCGTGCGTATTGTGTGATGCGTATTGCGTGGAAAAACGAGGTATGGCCGGAAAAATAAGAACATACCGGGATTTGGACATCTGGAAAGCAAGCATCCAGTTGGTGAAGGATGTGTACAAGTTGACGGAGCAGTTTCCAAAACAGGAAGTTTATGGTTTAGTGAGTCAAATGAGGCGAGCAGGTATTTCCATACCTTCGAATGTGGCAGAAGGTTTCAGGCGATATCACAACAAGGAATACAAGCAATTTTTATACGTATCCTTAGGAAGCTGCGCAGAATTGGAAACACAGACAACAATAGCAAAAGAATTGGAGTACATTTCTGAGGACAAGGAAGCCATGATACTCGAAAGGTTAGACCATATCTGCCGGATGATCTCAAACTTACTAAAGAAACTTTAACCTAATACGCAATACGCGATACGCGCGACGCAATACGAAATTATGGCCAAACGGGATTACTATGAAGTTTTGGGCGTAGGCAAGACGGCTTCCGCCGATGATATCAAGCGCTCTTACCGGCGTATGGCG
>DQCG01000300.1 GCA_003533825.1 Phycisphaerales bacterium | reverse complement strand
CGTGGATCGGTATTCCTGAAGTGGGCGACCAGGTCGAACATGCCCTTGGTACGGCCAAGCTCGTTGCCGAGGGTGAACATGACGAGCGACGGGTGGTTGCCGAAGGCCTTGAGGATCAGTTCCCCTTCGCGCTTGCCGTAATCATAAAGCGAGACCTTGGTTTCGGAACTTTCGACGTCGAGGCGGTCGATGTTGTGAATCGCCGCTCCCTTGTTCTCGGGAGCGTGAAAACCGCTGCGCTTGTTCGGGAGTTCCGCCTGGAAATACACCCCCAGTTCGTCGGCCGCCTCAAAGGCCGCCTCGGGCGGACACCAGGAATGGAAGCGGTAGTGATTTATGCCCCACGACTTGGTGATCGACAGTAGCTGCCGCCAGCCGGCCTTGTCCATCGGCGGATAACCAGTCAGCGGGTAATTGGCGGAATCGGTCCGGCCCCGCAGAAAAACCCTATTGCCGTTGATGAATAACCGGTTACGTTCCCTGGTGAAATCGCGCATGCCGAAGTTGACGGACCGCTGATCGTAATACGGCTCTCCGCCTGCCGCTGCTTCGAGATTGAGACTCAAGCGGAGCATGGCCGGGTTGAATTCGTCCCAGAGCGGCACATCATCGCTTGGTTCATAGGTGAACTCGACTACATTCTCCCGCTCGGGAGCCTTGACATTGACCGATTGGGTCTTGAAAGTTGAGGATTTGTCGACATTGTAACTTTTGCACCCAACGGTGATTTGTCCCGAAGCCGCCTTGCCGGTGATATTGCCGACCGCCACACGAACGCGGGCTTTCTTTTCCTTTGCGTTCGGATAGACCTGTATGTCATCGAGCCAGACCGGGGCGGTTGCGCGAAGTTCCATCTTTCCGATGATGCCGTTCCAGTTGGTCTGCGTCCGTTCATCGACCGCATGGGCAGGACCGACCGGTGGCAGCTTGGCATTATCGACCAGGACGGTGATAGTATGTTTACCCGGCGTCGTCGCCGCGGTCACATCGAAAACCTGGGGTGTGCTGAGCGTGTCTTCCCAGCCGCAAAAGGTCTTGTCGACCCACACCCGGGTGTTCTTGGTTCGCTCCAGGAGCAGCGTAATCCGCTTACCTTCCCAGACATCGGGAATGGTCACACGACGCTGATACCACGCCGGCCCCTTCCAATACCACACCCGCGAGAGCCGATCGACGCATTGTTCGTCCTTCTTGACGCCTTTGTGGTTCTCGTCAGTCGTACCGGGCAATTGGACGGTGTTGTCAAACTGTTGGGTAAACCACTTTTCCGCCACGCCAACGTCCTCGGCGTCAAGACGAAATTTCCAGGTCCCGTTCAATGGAAGTGTTGTTAAAAGATGCTCTGCGTTAACGGAGCAGGTCATCAGAAAGAACACACAACAGAATGCAATCCGTACTTTTCTAATACGTATCTTCACGTCATTACTTCCTGTGATCATTTCATCATTCCAACACAACGTATCAGTTTAAAGGTGTAAGCTTAAAGAAACGAAAACCACTTCCCTTTGAATGAAACTTTAAATCCAACGTGCCTTCATTCTTCACTCCGTGTTGTTGGTTTTCATTATATTCTAACAGCTTTTGCACTATGCCAACACTCCTGACCTTTCCTCACGCGGGGACGATCGCCCTGTGCTCACGGAGAAGCTTGTGAATCTCGCTGAGCGGCACTTCCAGAGGCGTGGTCCCATGAACCGCTGCCAGCACAGCCGCCACACTAGCGGCTTGCCCCATCGCCATGCAGGACGCTTGGACGCGCAATCCTGAGTTTGCCAGCCGATCGCTGGAAACACAGCGGCCTGCGACAATCAAATTGCGGCTTCCTTTAGGTATAAGGGCTCCTAATGGTATCGTCGGCACGGTGCCGGGTTTGAGCGGTTTGGGTTTCACACCGCTTTTGGTATGAAGATCGACTGGATAAAAGGCGTTGCAAATGGCATCGTCAAAGCGCCGACCGGAGGTGTAGTCGTCAACCATAATCATTGTTTCGCCGACAATACGGTAGCTTTCCCGGAAGGCGGATTCTGGCTGCAAATGCATCAATCGCTGCTTGGCTTCGCGGACCTTTTTGAGAACGGCCCTCCGGCCGGTCAGGTTTGCCGCTGTGACAGTGCGGGAGTTCGATGAATCGGCTCCATGGATGTATAAACTATCCAGCAAACCAGATCCGGGGCCATTTGGGCGTCCGGGATTATTTGCTTTATCCAGCTTGAACAGCATAGAACCGGGCTGTATTTCTTCTTCGCGAAGTCGCGGCAGGTTCAGCATCCCGACTACCTCGGCGCCGCCCGTACAGTCAATGATCTGTTTGCAAAGAACACGACGCTTAGTACCGAAACCCACGCGATCGACTTGCCAGCCAGTAGCAGTACAGGTGATGGCTTGCGGAAATTCGTAGTAAGCGATCTGGACGCCGACATCTTCGCACTTTTCCTCGGAAAGTATGGTATAGAGGAACTGGTTGACCCGCACCTGATTCATCCAATGACGTTGGGGCACCTTGGAAAAATCAGGTAAATTTCCGCCATCCAATTCCACGCTCTCGCGGACCAATTCCCAGCCGATACCAGCAATTATCTGTTTACCCCAGGCATCAAATAGACCCGGAAAGGATACACCACCTGTCGTAGTTGTTCCTCCAAGTTGGCTGTTCCGTTCCAGGAGTAAGGTCTTAGCGCCTGCCCGGCCGGCCTGAATCGCCGCAATTGTGCCTGCGGCGCCGCCGCCTACAACAAGCACATCCACCTTATTCGTGACGTTGCTATCCGTTGCCAATGAAGACTTCTGTTTTTTTACAGACTCTGCACTGCCCGCGATACTCGTTGTTGATGCAACAACAAGTCCCGCAGCACCAGCCATGGAATCCTTAAGAAAGTTTCTTCTGTCCGCTATTTCTTTCTCCTTCATTTTTTATTTTTTCTTTCTTTATCTGGGTTTTTGCATATGTCATTGTATGTCTTAGCTCAGCCAGGTCTATTCTGAAAAATTCCACTTTTTCTGCATGACTTCATGGGAGATTCAGGATTATATTAGAAATTCAATCGGATCCCATCTAAATAAGCCAGGCTCTTGCCCCATTTTCCAATACTTTCGCTTCCCTCCGCTATCATTACCATGCGTTCCAGGCCAAAGCCTAATCCTACCCATGTGTCGATTATTCTCCATGCGTGATCCAGGGGGTGTGGGCCCATTGCGCCTGAAGCAATTTCCAGCTTGTCGTCGCCGCAGACGATATCGATGGTATCCCCGTAAACCGCGGAACTTTTTTTCTCAAAGGCATAATCTTTTAGTCCGGCTGCATCAGCGATTAATTGACCTAATTCCATCAGGCGCTGGTGACGATTTTCCCGGGGTAATCCCATTTCAACCAGGTTGAGCATAGTAAACTCATTATTGTGCTGGGAGGTATCCGATTCCTTTCGGAAACAAGGACCGATCTCGAAAAAACGAATCGGCTTCTTGCCCAGCCTTGCTAATTCATACATGACGCGATATAAATTCGGAGCCAGCATTGGTCGTAAACATTGCCTGGCGTTAATCCAAAACACTTTGTCGAAAAGTGGATGTTGCCGGTCAATGGTCATCCTGGCCAGTTGAGTTTTGGATATAATAGTAGGGTTAGTAACTCGTGAAAATCCTTGTTGATTTAGAATTTTAGTCAAACGGCACTCGAGCTTATAAATTTTAGGCTGAAGTTGATTGGTCAGGAATTCATTCAGCCGTGATTTCTCCAGTTTAACCAGTTTTCGCTCCAATGTTTGATAGGAATGATTACGTTGTTCATTGGTATCAAACAAGGTGGACATTGTTTTTGGATCGGCGTTAAGCTCTTTCAAACGTTTGGATTGAATGTCTGTCCAGCTTATCTTACTCATGATCTGTTAAAACATTGAGACTTAAACCTTAATTTAGCAGGATCCTGCGTGCAAATTTCATTTCGTATTAAATACCTTAAATCTTTAAACTATAGTGTATACACTCCTTCTCCTGCTTGAAATCTACGGATCAGGTACATAAGGTTTTATTTATTGTCGGCTTTACTACCAGCTATTTCTGTGATTGCTGATTCTTTTTTCAGATATTTATCCATCCAGGCAAGAGTTCTTTGGTAATAATCTCTGTTGTATTGTTTTTTCCATCCGCCGTGATGAGAATTTGGATAGACTACAAGTTGGGTCTCAACACCAAGGCGTTTAAGTGATTGATACATCAGTTCGGAATTCAGTACAGGAACATTCCAGTCCTTTTGCCCACAAGCAAAAAGGGTAGGAGTTGTTACTTTGTGAATCTGGTTCAAAGGTGAGAGTTTTTCCCACAGTTGGCGGTTTTTCCAGGGTAGGTCGAGTTCCCATTCATACCATTTTTGATAAATATCATGACCGTAGTTGGCGACGAACAATGAGTGACCGGCTCCGGAGACAGCCGCCTTAAAACGATCAGTTCGGGTGATAACAACATTGGTCATAAATCCGCCGTATGAATAGCCCTTCACCCCCAGCCGATCCGGGTCGGCATAACCCAATTTAATAATATGATCCACTGCAGCAATTACGTCTTCGTAATCCTTAATGCCCCAACCCTGAAGAATGGCTTTACGGAATTTATCTCCCCGTCCTGTTGAGCCACGGGGGTTTGGCAAAACCACCACGTAGCCCTGTGCGGCATAAAACTGCGGGCCAAAAGAATATCCATAGGTGTATTGAGCGACCGGCCCGCCATGAATACTCAGAAGAGTGGGGTATTTACGGTTTGTATTAAAATCAGGGGGTTTAACCACGAAAGTTTCAATTTCAGTGCCATCCAGGCTGAAAAAACTTACCTTTTCCAACTCGCCTAGCTTAAGTTGAGCAAGCAAATCATCATTTACATGTGTAAGCTTTCGCAGTTTCTTATGGTTAAAATTGTATAGTTCTCCGGTTCCGTTTGCTGGAGTAATATTAGCGGCCAGGATGCCGTTCTTTCCCAACGAGTAACTCCTGATAACTCGAGGACCGGTGATAAGCCGCTTGACTGGGCCACCTTTGGATGCGATTGTACCGAGATGCTGAGACCCGGAATCGGGATAAATAAAGTAGATAGATTCGCCGTCATCTGAAAACTTGATTCGAGAAACGCCGCGATCTAGGTCTTTCGTTAGAATCTTTGCCGGCCCGCCGGAACAAGGAACAATAGCCAATTGAGCAATACCATACTCTCCATCGCCGGCGGTAGTATAAGCGATCCATTTGCCGTCCGGGCTCCAGACGGGTGAGCTGTCGGGGCCCCAATGAGTGGTCAGTTTTGTAAGCTTATGGCCCTTATCTGTAGTGTCAGCGGATACCAGCCAGATATCTGTGTTATAGTTACGATTAGGATATTTGCTGCGGTTACTGACAAAAGCGATGGTCTTTCCATCAGGCGACCAGGAGGGTTCGGAGTCGTCGTA
>DQCG01000454.1:5413-16364 GCA_003533825.1 Phycisphaerales bacterium | reverse complement strand
AGTTGTTTGTGCAATGAGCTTGCCGGCGTCGATTATTGGAGAACCTGGTGCGGGACGAAAATCTCGCCCGACAGGATCAATAGGCATCTGATGCTCGCCCTGATAGTTGCTTTCCATACGTCCCAACGGCGGAGCTTTTGTTTTCTGCCACTTGAACGTTCCGCTTATCACTTTAGCGTAGTTGTTGGCGATAATTGTATTGGCATTCTGTTTATCGAGCAGGTACGGATGCTGTTTGGGTCGAAATGGTTTGAAAGGCTCGGCACGGCTTGGCGCCAGTATGTCGATCTTCGGATTATTCAGACACATGTTATTAAACACCCTGTTGTGGTCTCCTTTGACAATAATTCCCTTCTCGCGGCAGTTCCAGACGACATTGTGGTGGACGAGCAGATTTCGTGTCAGGTCGTCGCCGCGAATGCCGTTGCCGCCCCAGTTGAAGGCGTTGTGATCGTGGACCCAGTTATAGCGTATGACGGTATTGTTGAGATTGATGCCGTGGCANNAACGGTGAGGCCCTCGCTGGAGCCCATGTTGAAGATAGTGCAGTTGCGCACGGTGGATTTAGCACTGCCGGAGAGGCTCACGCCGTGTCCGCGGTCAAGCGCATTAAAGTCCACGTCGTGTATCAGGCAGTTCTCAAGCGTGTTATGCTCGCCCTGAACTGTCACGCCGGGACCGTCGCCGAATATAACGCTGGAATTGCACATCACGTTCCGGTTACCGTCGATGAGCGTTTGCGCCGTCGGTCCGACCAGTCTGGCCCACGTTGGGTATAACAGATGACAGTTATCAATGATACAATCGGAGCACGATTCGAACCTGAATGTAGTGCCGAAGAAATGGAAACCTCGCAGCTCAATGAATTGCCGCTCTTGAACCTCGAAGGCGAACTCTCGAACCTTTGCCTCGATATTGTGACCGGCGGGATTTTCGTCGTAAGGCACCCAAAGATAAAGTGTGCCGCTGTCGCGGTCGAGATGCCATTCGGTCGAGGCATCTAAAGCTTCGAGTTTTCCTGCAAGGTAATAATGATCGAAGCCTTCCCATTTGCGTTTGGCTTCTACGTGCCCGGGCATGTTACGCTCGTATTCGAAGCGGTCACCACCGATTTTGTGGTTGCGGACAATGCGCCGGTAGGTCTGCCATGATCCGACATTAAGCGTGGCGACCGCACCGGTCCAGTTTATCCCGGTTTTCGCAAGAGCCGGATCAACCATCAGCCCATACTCGCTGCCTTTGCCGGCAGTGGCCCAGATATTCTTATCAAATCGCTGATCGAAATCCATGTTTGGCCAGCGGGCCTCGATCATCATCTGCCCATCGACAAAAAGCTGGTCAAATACTTCGTGTACTTTTATCTTGTATATTCTGTCCTTATGAATAGAGAAGTTTCCCTGGATTGATTCAGTTCCGCTGAGCACTACTACCTCACCCGGCCAGGCCTCGAAGCCTATTGGCTTGCCCCGGGTACCGGAGAGTTTTGGGCGAACGACCTGGCGATATAAGCCGCCGCGAACGTAGCAGGTGTCACCGGGTTTCATCAGGTCGGCCGACCTTTGGATAGTTTGGAAAGGCTGCTCCTTCGAGCCGCGATTGCTGTCGTTGCCGTTGATTGCAACAAAGTACTCGGTCGCTTGTGTATGTACAGCCAGCACAAAAAAAACCATGCCCAGGCTGAAGAAGTGTCTTGTTAGACTAAAAAATGACGGTATCATAAATCACGCTTTTTCGGGCCGATACTGAACAGTTGCGAATAGGTTCTCAGGTACATTCTACCGCCGGCCACGGCCGGTGCCGCATGGCTCGTTTCTCCAAGGGGATTTATCGCCAGCAGCTCATACGTATCGGCAGCTCTGACGACAACAACATCGCCATCCATCGTGATACAGTAAAGCTTGCCGTCAACCCATACCGGTGAGCTGAAGAATCTGCCGGCGGGCTTTTCTTGCCAAAGCTGCTGGCCTGTGGCGCTGTTCCAGCAGGAAATGTACCCGCGATCAAGAAACGTAAACAACAGGCCTCCCTTTGCTATAGATGTAGGTACATACGGCCTGTATCCGCTGTCGATTTTGTACGCTTCTTCGGGCTGAACCGATCCGTCACTTGAGCCGGGCCGAATGGCGATGAGGCGTTTACCGCTGCCGCCGTCGCCGCAGGAACCGATCAATAACTCGTCAGCAATTACAGGCGAGCTGACGACGCGGGCTGGGAAGGCCGAAGACACTTCCCATATAACCTTGCCCGTGCCGGGATCGACGCCGGTCATGCCATGGGAGTTGCTGTTGAAAATCAATTGCGGCGACCCTGTTGTCGGTGCATAAACACACGGCGTCGAGTATGAAGTCTTTGGGCCGGTTTTGCGATTCAATGTCCATCGCGTTTCGCCCGTATTGCGGTTTACCGCTATCCAGACACTCCTGGCGTCTTTACTGCTTCTGTTCTCGTGCTCGTGTGTAAATATGACCATGTCATGATGTATTATCGGTGAGCTGCCCGCGCCATGCTGGCATCGCACGCCTTCGAACGAGCGTTTCCAGATTTCGGCGCCCGAATGGTCCAGAGCTTCGAGAATTGTTTCTTCGGGGCTCGTCAAAAGAACATAGACATGGTCGGCGTCAACCGCCGGCGTTGCCGTTGCGAAGCTATTGAGTTTATTCGGGCGGTATTTGCTCAGCGAATATTCCTTTTGCCACAAAATCCTACCGTCTGAGGCATTAAGAGCCAGAAGCACGCTGTATCCTGCTTGTTGGTCCCCGCTTGTTACGAATAGCTTCTCGCCCCACAGCACGGGCGAGGAGTGTCCCCCTCCCGGCAGCCCGATTTTCCAGTTGTAATCTTTTTCCGTCCATTTGACGGGGATTGTCTTGGCGTCGCTTATGCCCTGCCCGTTCGGCCCGCGGAACCGCGTCCACTCCTGTCCCTGCGATACCGACGCCGAAATGATGATCATGGCTGCCAGACAACTTTGTTTTATCATAAGAAATTTTCCTGCTAATGTTTTAACCGGAACGCTGTTTTCGGTTGCCGGCTTTAGTCGCTTTCTTTTTCGGCTTTTTACGGCCGGCTCTCAAATCCTGTTCGGCCATGAACTTCTTCAACGCTTCCGGTGAAGTGCGATTCTTAAAGGAATTAAGGGCCGGATCGCCAGTTTTTTTCATCCAGTCGAGCATTGAGGCCCGCAACTCGTTGATATTTTTCTTATAATCCGGATCGTCAATCAGATTATGCAGACCATCGGGGTCATTTTTGAAATCGTAGAATTCTTCAACTACGCGGTATTGGAAGAGCTTGACCCTGGCTGCCACTGAATCGTCCTTTGGAGCCGCGGCTTTCATCGCATTGAAAGTCAGGCCGGATTGCGATTCGTTTTTGAAAACGCGCTTTCCGTCCGACCACGGATTGAAAATGTAGCCGAACCGGTGATTCTGCACGCATCGCATCGGGTAGCGATTGCGTCCCGATGTTTGGTGAAACTGGGTGAAGACCTTGTCACGTTCGGGCTGCTGTTTTCCCAGCAGAACCGGCAAAAACGAAGAACCGTCCATGCCTGCCGGAGCTGCCGCTCCGGCCGCATCGAGCGCGGTCGGCATGAAATCTATGCCGGAAACAAAGTGCATCCTGTCCACGCTACCGGGTTTTATCCTGCCGGGCCAGGCGGCAATCCACGGTGTCCGCGTGCTGTGCAGATAGCAGTTGGTCTTGGCGAACGGAAGTGCCATGCCGTTGTCCGATAGGAACATGACCAGGGTGTTCTCCGCCTGGCCGGATTCGCGCAGTGCTCGCATAACCGCGCCGACTGTGTCGTCGCATCGCCGGACGGAACTGTAATACTGAGCAATTTCCTTCCGAACGTCGGGCAAGTCCGGCAGAAAACCGGGCACCTCGATTTCCTCGCCATTGTAAACGCGCGATGGAGCGGGGATATCCTTGAGCACCTTGGCGAATTTCTTCTGCTCCTGCGCACTTCCGTGGAATGGTCGATGCGGATCGTGTGAATTGGCCATGAGGAAAAACGCTTTCTTCCGACCGGCGGCCTGCCGGAAGAAATCTCTGGCGTACTTGTAGTAGAGTTCCGGATTACGTCCACAGCCAAGGTCCTCGTAGTCTTCGACCATATCCCATTTGTACTTCTCAGGCGGTGCCAGATGTTTCACCTTACCGAGTATACCCTGCAAATAGCCTGCTTTGCGAAGCTGCTCCTGGAGTGTTGGAACACTCGTATTGATAGGTTGAAAGCCTTCGGCGCCGTTGCGGTGTGGGTATCGCCCCGTCATTAGAACCGACCGGGACGGTTGGCAGACTGCTATAGTTATATGTGCGTGCTCAAAACGCACACCTTCGGCGGCCAGCCGGTCGATATTGGGGGTAATACCAGGCGTCTTTCCGCCGAAGCAACCCGGGGCATCCCAGTTCATATCGTCGGCAGTGATTAAAAGAATATTCGGCCGCTTTTGCTGAGCTGCTCCTGATAATGGAAGCTGCCCTGCTGCTAACAATGCAGATCCAAGTCCCGCCGCCTTCAGGAATCTGCGGCGTGTTAGAGAAATATCGCTCATAAGTTGTCCTCCTGGTATCAAAGTTGTTATTTTGCTGTTGCGGCCAGAGACTCGTTGGCCACGTCGCAAATGTAGGCTTCATCAGAACCGCTCCGAGTGCTTTGAAGATGTTTATATATCTTCACAGCCTTATCCTTTTTGCCTTCCTTGAGGAGCCGCTCGGCGAGCAGCAGGCAAGCCTTGGCGGCTTTGACTCGCTCGTATGTTCCCTCGGCGTCCGCCGCCTTGAGAAGCAAATCCGCGGAGCCGGCGTCACCAATGTTCGCCAGCGACCAGCCGGCCGCCAGGCGAACCTCTCGGTCATCGTCGTCGAGGGCATTTTGCAGAGCGCTGACCGACTCGGTATCTTTGAACACGCCGAGGTTTTGAATAATCGTCAGCTTTGTTTTGCCCTTGGCTCCCGGTAAGGCATTTCGCAACTGTTCGGCGGCACCATTACCGATAGCCACGAGTGCCTGGGCGGCGGACTCGAAAAGCTCCTCGTCCTCGAGCATTTTACCGAGGGCACCGGCAACCTCTTCGCCGCCGGCCACCTGCAACTGCCGGATAAGATATTTCTGAACGGCCTTTGGCCGGTCCCCGCCGAGTTGCGAGGCCAGTGTCCTGCCAAACGCTCGCCGGATTCTTTCGTCGTCCAGCTTGCAGACATGTACAGCCAGGCAATGAAGAGCGTACCGTGCTTTGACATCGTCTCCCCGCCCGGGTTCGACAAGCATGTCAATCAGGGCACGAAGGCTCCTGCGACCGCCTTCAAGCAGCCTGGAAATAACGTTATCTACCGTTTCCTTGTCGATATTGCTGAGCAGGCCCCGCTGGTCCGGGTCCGGAAGCCTGCCGATGAGTTCTGAAAGAGCAGATGATCGTCTTGCCATAATAATGTCCTTTCTACAGACTGAATCTGTCCTGATATTCTCACAAGTGCCATGGCGCCCGCATCGGCTGATTGACGAGCCGGTTGGCTTCTTCATCGCCGACTATTTGTTCTTTTACAGGGTCGTAGCGAAGTTTTCGCCCGGTTCGGATGGCGATGTTTGCCAGATGCATCAGCGTTGCGCTTCGATTAGCCGCATCGGCGTTGCCGCCGGCACGTTTGCGCGTTTTAACCGCCTCGGCAAAGCTGACAAGCGGTTCAGGATCGGGCATATCCTTAATCTTCTTCCGGTCCTCTTCGCTCAAATCGCTGAGCAGAACTTCACGGGCCTGCTTACGGTTGTATGGCTCGCCCCATTCCCGGCTGTCGAAAACGAACGTCATCCCATCAGCGTATTTCAATTCGACCCAGCCCCACATCCCGCATGCTTCCTGATGCGCCGGCGGAGCATAAGCCTCGATCTCGACCGGACTGGTATCATCCTTGGCATAGACCCACTGTACCGGATCGTAATGGTGCTGTCCCATATCGGCCAGGCCGCCGCCTTCGTAGTCCCAATAGCCGCGGTGCGTGCCGCCATGGCGATGCGGGTGGTAAGGCCGAAGCGGTGACGGGCCACAGTACATGTCCCAGTCGAGGCTTTTGGGTACCGGCTGCGGCTTTGCGTTGACCATCCCGCTCCACTCCTTAACCTTCAGGCCGCCACTCTTGATATGCACACCCTTGCAGTTATTCTTCAACAGGCCGCTGGCCATAATCTTGTGAATCTCAATGCTTCTGGGGTCTCTGCTTCTGCCGAATCTTCCGAATGTCCCGACCTGGAAGATGCGCTTGTAGCGTTTCTCCGCCTCGGCCACGGCACGACCCTCGGCGATGAACCGGGTCATCGGCTTTTCGCAGAGTACATCCTTGCCGGCTTCCATTGCCGCGATGGAGATTAGCGCATGCCAGTGAGGCGGCGTTGCAATAGCGACTACGTCGATATCCTTTCGCTCTAAGACGCGGCGAAAGTCCCTGTAGATGGTTTTGTTGTCTTCCCTGCCGACAAATTTCACATCGCATATAGCAAGTTTTTTGGCCTCCAGCCCCATTGCGTTGAATGTGCCGTTGCCCCGGCCGCCGCAGCCGATCAGGGCACCGCCGAAAGTCTCGCTGGGCGGCGTATGGTTCGGGCCGCCGAGAACGTGTCTTGGTACGATTGTAAAAGCCGTAGCGGCTCCAATCGAACTTTTAATAAATTGACGCCTCGTTACCTTTTCAGTTTTTGGCATGATATGCTCTCCTCCGAATCTGGCAGAATGAATTTCACGCTCTCCAGGGGCGCCGCCGGTTTCCAATGGCTTTTAATGTATCGGCGGCAATGATAGAATCTTCGATTACCTGAAAATCGAACATTCCCACGCAAATGAAGTCTGCGCCATTATCGAACGCATACTTAAAGCCGTTTCTCGGATGGATGGCGCCGGCAGCCAATACCTTGAATGCAATCCAGGGTTTGTCGACCTTCTTCATAAACTCTATTGTTTTCTCGGGCGTCATGGACCAGTAATTGTCGGCGTTGTTGTCAACAACGTCCAGATTCTGGCCGGGTCTTCTTGCAGACCAATAGTCGCTCGAGTGCAATGTCTTAACATAGAAATCGGCGTTATACCTGCGTCGCTCGGACTCGACGATGACATCCAGCATGTGAGCACCGATACCTCCGGGGACGCCGTTTGATTTGATGATCTCGACGCAGTCGCCAAGCAGGTCGAGATGGCCGCTTCGCAGCCACTTGTCTCCAATCACGCCCTGGATGTAGATTGCCGAGGCTCCATAATCCAAAGATTGCTTTATGTCGGTATTGAGGTCTTTTGCAACCGGGTGGCCTTCAGCTATCCATTGAATCTTGCCACCCCTTTCATTCCAGTATTTCGGAAAGATTCTGTATGGCCTTTCACTCGGGTCTGCAATAATCGTGTTCACGCCCTGCTCTTCAAGCAGTTCCAAAGTGTCCATCACCTTCTCATCCGTGTTGTAGTGCCTCATCAGATGATGGACATAGATCAAATCTCTGGCATGTGACCAGCCGCTAATCAGATTCCCGCCGGAGATTAATCTGCTGACCTTTAGGTTGCCAATTTTGCCCATGGGGATTTTGGCACTACCCTGGTCCTTTTGCCTTTCTTTGTTTGTGTCGATTCCCTTTTGCGTCGCTGCGAATGCGATTTTCTCTTCGATGCCGGTCAAACTTACGGCTGCAGCACCGGCAAGCATTCCGTTGTTCAGGAACTTACGGCGATTTATTTTCTCTGACATAAGTAAACTCCTTAAATAATCAATTTAATAAAACGTATTATAATAGAAGCTATGATAAAACTCAACCACCGGCAGCCCAAAGATGAATTTATTGACCGAAAGTAACGTGCGCCTCGGCCATATCCGATGGCAGGATGAATTCGTGATCTACGAAGCTCGAAATCATACGGCCGTTCATGGTTACTTTCGCCTCCAATGATTCAGGCAAGCGCAGGAGAAAACCTTTCGGGGGTTTAGCCGTGCCGCCCAGATTTAACGTTGCTCCGCCCTGCGTTGGTTTCCACAGCAGATTCAGCTTTCCGAAATACGTTGGCAGGCCCTCAATCCTGATGCCGTCCCTATGGGTAAACCATGCTGGCGGGATGCCCGACAGCAGGACCAACCGCCGGTCGTTTTCGAACGCTAGGCAGTCACGCATTAAAAGCCAGAGCTCAGCGATAGCCCAGCCATGCGGCATAGCTATGTTTCCGTTCCATGTGGTGCGTACCCGGCCCCAGCCGCCGGAGCCGCTTTTGCCGCCTTCATCAAAGGCATACCATCCCCTCATCTGCTCGTGTTCGAGATGCCGCTGGAGTGTACCGTGTCCGGACTGCCGATTGCCGGCCAACAATCCCTGATGGGCTTTGGCAAGCGCAAAATATCGCCAGCCACCCGGCTTCTGCCCACCGGTTTTCCTGAATTGCTCGTATGCCCTGCCGCTATCTAACGGATAGAGCCGGCATGGCCACAATACCGAATAGCTGCCGTATTGTTTTCCGAGATTATCGCCGAAGTTCTTATCATACGTTTCGAGCAGACGTCCGGCGAGAGTTCTCCACTTAGCCGCATCAGTAGATTTTCCAATCGCCTCGGCGAGAATCGCCGCACCATACATGCCGGCGATATCGAATGCTTCGGTGTATTCCGGATGATTGCCGTCGCATCTTCCCGGCTTCAATTCACTGCATTTTTCCTCGGGCAGCACCGGTCCAAAACTTAGGCTGTCCATCAGCACCCAGTGCGGCCCGCTTGTCGTTCGGTAATATTCTATCATCTCTGCGATTTTACGCACCGACGGATAGATACGCCGGGCCCACTTTTTGTCTTGAGTAAATTGCCACTGCTGAGCCATGGCCCAGAGAATCTGGCCCGGATTATCCGCTTCGGGATACGACCGGCCGTTGAAAGGGTGTTTGGTGAAGTAGTCGATGGCCTCAACGGCGAGATCTATGTTGCCGGACTTCTGAAAAATATTCGCGACATAGACGCCGTCACGGTTAAAGACATTATAGTTCACCACGGCAACATCCGGCGCCCCTTCGTTCATCTCCATTGCGGCGTGAGCGATAATCGCGGCAAATGCACCCTCCCAGCGTTCATCCGGAAGGTCAAGACTTATTTTTTCGGTTAATTGCTTCCAGTACTCTTCGGCCTCGGCGAACAACGATGAGACACTGATTTCTCGATAATACTCCAATCCGGGGTTGGGCTGTAACGCCCCACCGGTAGATGGATTCAGTTGGGCTAAATCGAATTGTGCCCATTTGCTCACGCCGTCCCATTGGTGCCCCACCGCCCGGCGACCGGATAGGACCGGATAGATAAAACCGAGTGTTATATTGCCCCCCGGCGAAAGTCTCAGGTCATAATACAACGCCCCGGAGCAGTCGCCGGCCTTCGAAATTGCGAGCTTTAGATTCGGCATTCGTCCGTCTAAGGCAAGATCACCGACGGTATCGGCTGCCAAAACACCGGCCTGAGAGGGCCTTTCTGTTGCTACAATTGCGGCATGGCTGTCTACGAGCAAGGCGTCAGACTCGCTGCTGACATCAAGTTGTTTCACATCGAAACCGGCCGGCCCGAGCGGACGCAGAACTACGTAAAAGCCGGCATCTTTTGTTTCATTACCGGTGTTATTGATAGTAACGCGGGCGCCGACAACGAATATCTCTTTCTCCGAATATCTCCGTATAACCTGACAGATTTCAGTTTTGACTGTGATATCACCGGCAGACCATTTTGCCCATGGGATTAGAAATCGTCCATCGGCAAGGCCGTGCTCGCATTTTACGCCGTCCATTGTGGGAGCGACCAACCGCCCTTCTGTCTTATCGAAAATCCAGAAATAGACGCCGTAGCTACCCACGCCCGGCGAGAAATTACCTTCAGCTTCGACAAAGGTTTTGAGAGTGTCGAGACTATTGGCGATACCTATCGGGATATGAACTTTGCCGAGAGGATCCAACTCGTTGCGTTCGGTAACGCCCGCGGCGATGACACCACCGACCGGGACAGCCATAGTCACTATATATAAAACGATAGACCGAAAAGTTAGCTTTCCAAACATGAGTTCTTGTTGGTTTTTTTATCCGTTCAGCACCCAGCCTTTGCGGTATGTTTTTCGGATATACTTATCGGCTTCGGGGCAGTTTTTGACCCTGAGATTTTTAGCATCATATTCGAGTTTCTTACCCACACGGTAGGCGACCAGCGCCAGCATGTTGTTCTCTACCAGAGCGCCCGAGTAATCGAAGTTGCACGTTGTCGGCTTGCCCGTCTTGCAGGCAACGATCCATTCCTTGTGATGACCGAGTGACGGCGGAATCAGCTCTTCGGGCTTCGGTGACTTATAATGAGTCATATCACTCCCGCGTTGTTTGGGCATCAGTATCCGAAGGCTGTAGTCGGCCAGCAGCCAGCCCTTGTCTCCTTTGAATAGGACACCTTTGAACAGCTTCTCCCGGTTGAAAGCCTCCGAGGGCATGCCGGGCTTCTTGCCGCCGTCATACCAGTATAGCTTGATGGCAGGCCGCCAGTCGTTTGCCGGGTGGTCCCACTCGGCCGTGAGCCATTTCGGACACGTGTCCGGATTTATCTCTGTACCTTCAGCCTTACACGTCGCCGGAAGCTTTAAATCGAGCCCCCAGTATGCCATATCTATCATGTGGCTGCCCATATCTCCGATTTGGCCGCTGCCGAAGTCCCAGAAACGGTTCCACTTAAGGCACCCGCCGATGTAGCCGGGATTGTACGGATGGAAAGGTGTCGGCCCAACCCAAAGGTCCCAGTTGATATGATCCGGCACAGGCTTGACCTCCGGCAGATAACTTCCGCCCTCCGGCATCCGGCTGCACCAGACACGGGCCTCGCTCGGCGTCCCGATCGCGCCGTTGCGAATCAGCTCCACCATCCGCCTGTAATTGTCGCTGGCGTGAATCTGCGTGCCCATCTGCGTGGCGATTTT
>DQCG01000454.1:0-5397 GCA_003533825.1 Phycisphaerales bacterium | reverse complement strand
TTTTCGCAATAGACATGCTTGCCACGGTTCATAGCCCAGATGTTTACAAAGGCATGAGTGTGATCAATTGTCGAGCAGACCACAGCATCAATATCCTTCTGTTCGAGGCACTTTCGCCAGTCTTCGTATGTTTTGGCCCTGGGGAAGTTTTTGGCTGCCCCGGCGAGATTGTTTGCGTTAACGTCACAAAGGGCAACGATATTCTCGCTCTTGACATTGTTAAGGTTGGCCCCGCCCCGGCCGGCGACGCCGATTACGGCGATGTTTAGTTTTTCATTCGGGGATTGGCCGGCTTTCAGAATGCCCGACTTGATAATCATCAGTCCTGCTCCGACCGCAGCACTGTTTTTAAGAAATGTACGCCGTTTGATTTGATGACTCATTGCTTATCTCCTTCGTTTATTTTTAATTATAATCTCTAAATACGTTGTTATCGGATTAGATATTATTCAGCCGTGTTTTATCAGCGGTATTAACCATTGAGTGTCCAGCCGGGGCGATATTTACGGCTGAGCAGATCGTTGCCCTCAGCACTGTTAGTTACGCGACCTCGATCACCGTCGTACCGGAGCTTCTTGCCGACGCGATAGGCCACCAGGCCCAGGAGCATCGTCTCTATCAGGTCGCAACTGTACTTGAAATCGCACGAGGTCTTAAGGTCACCCTTGCACGCATCGACCCATTCCTTCTGGAAGTGGCCCATGTCGGGGATGACCTCGTCTTCACTGCGTCTCTTATAGTAAGTCAGATCCGCGTCATCGCCAAAGGGCAGGACCAGCCGCGAGCCGAAATCGGCAATGACGTAGCCCTTTGTGCCTTTGAACATCACGCCGTGTCCGATCTTATTGAGGTCAACATACGGCTTGGGCGATCTGGGCATAGCGCCGCCCTGGTACCAGCCCAGCCGGATGGCGCCGCGCCAGTCATTCGCCGGCATGTCGAAATGGGCTTCCATCTTAACGGGCGTAACATCGGGATTGAACGGGTCGCCTGTGGCCTGGGCCGTGGTCGGCAGAGTCGTGTCCATACCGTTCCATGCCAGGTCCATCGTATGACTGCCCATATCGCCGATCTGGCCGCTGCCAAAGTCCCAGTACATGTTCCATTTCAGGCAGCCGCCGATGTAACCCGGGTTGTAAGGATGCCACGGCGAAGGCCCAATCCACAGATCGTAATGGAGATTCTTCGGTGGCTCGCCCTGGGCGGGCAGGTAACCCGGCCGGGGAATCTGGCGGTTGCCCCAGGCGTAAACGTCCGTCAATGTGCCGACGGCCCCATCCAGAATCAGCTCGCGCACTCGGTTGAAATTGGGATTGGCATGCCGTTGCGTGCCGCACTGTGTGGCCAGTTTGTGTTTGTTCTTGAGATAGGTTGCGCGGACCACACGAGCTTCTTCCACGCAGTTGCCCATCGGCTTCTCACAGAAAATATGCAGCCCGCGGTTCATGGACCAGTTGGCAACAAAAGCGTGTGTGTGGTCCGTGGTACAACAGATAACCGCATCCAAATCCTTCTGGTCGAGGCACTTGCGCCAGTCGACATAATGCCTGGCTTTTGGGAATTTCTTGGCGGCTTTAGCGAGATTGTTCTCGTCCACGTCGCATAAGGCCACGACGTTCTCGCTTGAAATAGGCCCCTGGTGGGCCCGGCCCCGGCCCCCCACCCCTATCAGGGCTACATTGAGCTTGTTGCTGGGTGCGTTTGCGCCGGAGAGTGTACCGCTGGGGAGAATGACTAAACCCATTCCAACCGCCGCGGTGGATTTTAGGAACTGGCGTCGTTGTGTGATGTTTTTTTCCATCATTGCTTTGCCCTTCTTTGTATATTTATTTTTTACTATGAAACAACGTATGTTGAGTTTACAAATTAAGATAAGAAGATACAACAGAAAAAAAGCCCTGCTCTGTCAACAAGGTCTGCATATTATGGTATTATATTCGGCATTCTTTTAGAGTTTGAAATCGTTCGTGTTTTTATAAAGCAAATAAGGTCGAGGTATTCAGTAGAAATTGGAGACATTATGAAGCAAAAAATGATTATCACTCAATTATATGTCATTCTTGTTGCCATGTGTGTTGGCAGCACTTTGGCATACGCCGCCCCAGGCGCGGAATCCAAAACAATCACATTTAAATCGTTGCTGGAAGAAATGGTCGATCGTGATTGTATAGCCCGGCTGCCAAAACCGGCATATACATGCAGGCAGTTCAGCAGTTATGACCGCAATTCGACCGAACCGGGTTCTCCTACCTGGTGGGCCAATTCGGATCGAAGCTACTTCATTCGAATTGAGGACAACAATGGCAGAAAAGAGCATGTGCTAATGGATACCGGCGGCCCGGGCGCCGTCGTGCGTTTCTGGGCAACATGGCACGGGCCGGGCGGCGGCGAATTCAGCAACGGAACGTTGCGTGTTTACCTTGACAAAAATGCAGAACCGGTAATCGAAGGCCCTATGGCCGACCTTATCAGCGGGGGAAAGTTGGTTGCCGAACCGTTGTCGCAGGGTGTGTCGCCTGAAACCGCATACAGGCACCGGGGCCATAATCTATATCTGCCCCTTCCCTATGCCGAGCACTGTAAGATTACATACCAAACAAAAAGCTTTATCGACAAGGGTGCACGCAAAGGTGAAGCTCTTTACTATCAGATAAACTATCGCAGCTATGAGCTGGGAACGGAAGTCGAGTCTTTCACCATGAACGCACTACAGCAGTCACGTTCTACCCTAAACCGAGTGCAACGGATGCTCGGACAAAATGAACGTACCGGCCTAAATAATTTGAACAAAGATACATTAGAAGGGACTATCCAGCCATCCGGTGAAAGCTCTGTTATCATAAACGGACAAAAAGCTGTTCGTGCTCTGGAGTTCCAGCTACAGGCCGATGACCTGGCCCAGGCGTTACGCTCCACAATCATTAAAATAGATTTCGACGGCAAAACCACAGTCTGGTGCCCGATTGGAGATTTCTTCGGCACCGGTTACCACTTGCGTCCTCATTCGACCTGGTACACGAACGTATCCAGGGACAATACATTATCGTGCTATTGGGTAATGCCATTCCGCGAGCAGGCAAAAATCAGTATCCTTAACCTTGGCGCCGAATCGGTTAAGCTGACCCGCGGGCAAATTCTCAGCAGTCCCCGGGATTGGGATAATCGTTCGTGCTATTTCCACGCCGCATGGAAACAGTGGGCCGGCATAAAAACTCAGTCCAATGAGAATACCAAAGATTTCGGGGCATTTGATCTAAACTGGATTACTATTGAAGGTCAAGGTAACTACGTCGGCGATGTTCTGACGCTCTTTAATACGGCCAATACATGGTGGGGAGAAGGTGACGAGAAAATCTACGTGGACGGCGAGACGTTTCCTTCTCATATCGGCACAGGCACCGAAGACTACTACGGCTATGCCTGGTGTAAGCCCAACTTTTTCGAATCTGCATTTCATGCACAGCCGAGTGGCGACGGCAATCTGAAACCGGGCTTTACCGTCAATTCCAGGTTCCGTTCTTTGGATGCGATTCCCTTTGGAAAATCCATAAAGTTCGATATGGAGCTATGGCATTGGGCAAAAACTGCTATGAATTATGCCCCGACCACTTTATGGTACGCCAGGCCCGACGCAAAATGGGATGTCAAACCCGATCCGAAAGAAGCAAAACATCCCGTCCCCCGATCCGTCGAGGACATAATCAAACCGAGACTGGTTAAGAATGCAATCGAAGGCGAGACTCTAAAGATTCTTGAACGAACCGGAGGAACCACGGAAATCCAGAACATCCCGAACATTGGCTGGAGCAACAACCGTCAACTGTGGTGGAAACATGCAAAAGAAAATGGCCGCCTCATCGTAGAGTTCGGTGTCGACCAGGCAGGAGACTATGATGTTACACTCGGTATCACCAAGGCCGTAGATTATGGCATTGTACGTATTGACGTCAACTCGGAAACAAAGTTGGATTCGATTGATCTGTACAATCAATCCGTGATTGCTGCGGATGTGAAGCTGCCCGCGTGCCGGCTCGGCCGCGGCAGGAACAAACTCCAGGTGACAATCTTGGGCGCCAATCCTTCTGCCGTGAAAAGTTATATGTTCGGACTCGATTATATTCTTGCAAATAAACGTGCAGAATAAGTCAGCGTGCAAAGAAAAACCTGTACCGGTTCATCATGTCTCCTTATTTAGGCACTTTAAAAACCTAACTTGTCATTCCTGCCTTTAGGCGGGAATCTATTGAAATAGCCTTGCGAAGCGGTTCATTTTTTTCGGAACGCTCGTTATAGTGGTTGAAATCGGATGCAGTATCCTATATTATATGACATTATAGTCCAGGAGCACTATTTATGGTATTAAACGGAAAATCTAAGTTATATATTCCAGCCTGCAATAACCCATATACGTTGCTATACACATGTTCCAATAAATCGAATTTCCATCAATTCCATCATTAATTTGGAGGCAAACATGACTAAGTCTATCAACAAATCCAAAGTCAACCGTCGAGAGTTTCTCAGGCACACCGGCTCACTGGCCGCAGGCGCTGCAGTGCTCGGGAGCATCTCGCCCGTTGCTTTCGCACGCGATGACGAAACGATTCGCCTTGCTCTGATCGGTTGCGGAGGTCGAGGCGCCGGCGCCGTCGGCGACGCCCTGAACGTCCCGAACGCCGGGCCTGTGAAACTCTATGCGATGGCTGATCTATATAAAGACCGAATGGAATCGCGCCTCAAAGCGCTGAAGGAAAGGTTCCCGGACAAGGTGGACGTAAGCGCAGGACGCAAGTTCATCGGTTTTGACGCCTACAAGAAGGCCATCGACATCCTCAGGCCAGGCGATGTGGCCATGTGTACAACGCGGGCTTACATTCGGCCGGTGCACGTGGAGTACGCCATTAAGAAGGGTATTAATGTGTTTTTCGAGAAGCCGTTTGCTTCTGACCCAGGCGGTCTGCACAGGCTGCTTCGCGCCGGCGAACTGGCCGATGATAAAAACGTTAAGGTCGCCGCGGGATTGCAGTGCCGTCATTCCCCGGCACGAAAGGCCCTGATTGACAAGATCCGCAGCGGTGAGATGGGCGAGATTCCGCTGATTCGCGCCAACCGTCTTGGAGGCGGCGGCTGGATGCGCAGTCAGGGCGATAAATCCAACGACCTGATGAGCCAGCTCCAGTTCGGCAGGATACATCTGTTCTGGATCGGGTCCGGCCACATGGTCGATTACCTCATTCATCAGATTGACGAGTGCTGCTGGATAAAGGATGGTTGGCCGGTCTCCGCTGTAGGTATGGGCGGCCGGGTGCCCAACAGCACGGATCATGGGCAGAACATCGATGTCTACTCGATGGAGTACACCTTCGCCGACGGCACTAAGGCCTTCTGTGGTTTTCG
>DQCG01000306.1:5043-6028 GCA_003533825.1 Phycisphaerales bacterium | reverse complement strand
TACAACCAAAGCGAACGGGTGTTTCGGGTTCTTGTGGTAAAAGTGCCGCGTCCGACAGAATCTACTAAATTGCTATAAACGGCCTAATGTGAACCTTGTAATCAGGCTTGTAAAATTGTATTAATATAACTCTTACTGGAAGGATAATAACTATGTTTTGTTATCAATGCCAAGAAACGTTAAAAAATCGAGGGTGTACTAATAATGGGATTTGTGGCAAGAAAGGAAATACCGCAAATCTTCAGGATCTTCTGATCTATACGGTGAAAGGGATTTCCGTTGTTGCAGAGAAAGCCGGAACAGTTGATAAGATAGTTGGCCATTATGTTGCGAAGGCTCTCTTTACAACTATTACAAATGTAAGTTTCGATGACGACCGTCTCATCGATATCATCAAGCAGGGTTTGGCTATCCGTGATGATATCAAAAACAAGTACAATGTATCTGGTAATCTACACGATTCGGTTGTCTGGAATGCTGAAACTAAGGATGAATTTCTGAAAAAAGCTGAAACAGTTGGCGTTCTCACTACAGAAAACGAAGATGTCCGTTCATTACGTGAGCTTCTTATCTACGGGCTCAAAGGTATTGCGGCTTATGCTGATCATGCAGCAGTTCTCGGCTTCGAAGACGGATCAGTTTTTGATTATCTTATTGAAGGAATGGCTTCAACAACTAAAGAGCTCAGTATTGACGAAATGATCGCAAAAGTTCTGAAAGCCGGGGAAATAGCTGTAAGCGCAATGGCTATTTTGGACAAGGCAAACACCGAAACATACGGCAATCCTGAGATATCAGAAGTGAATATCGGTGTCGGTAAAAATCCGGGCATTCTTATTTCAGGCCATGATCTGAAGGACATGGAAGAGCTGCTCAAGCAAACCGATGATACAGGTGTTGATGTTTACACTCACGGCGAAATGCTTCCTGCAAATTACTATCCCGCTTTCAAAAAATACGATCATTTTGTGGGTAACTATGGAAA
>DQCG01000306.1:0-4963 GCA_003533825.1 Phycisphaerales bacterium | reverse complement strand
CCCGGCGTTAAACACATTGCGGACAGAAAAACTGATGACGTAAAAGATTTTTCTGAAGTAATCGAAATGGCTAAGAACTGTCAATCGCCTACGGAAATTGAAACCGGTAAAATTGTTGGTGGATTTGCTCATAATCAGGTGATGGCTCTGGCAGATAAAGTGGTTGATGCCGTTAAATCAGGTGCAATCAAAAAGTTTGTTGTAATGGCTGGTTGCGACGGCAGACAAAAAGGCAGAAGCTATTACACGGAATTTGCGGAAAACCTTCCTAAGGACACTGTTATCCTCACGGCCGGTTGTGCCAAATATCGTTACAATAAATTAAATCTTGGTGATATCGGCGGTATTCCACGCATTCTCGATGCAGGCCAGTGTAATGATTGTTATTCTCTTGCCGTAATTGCTCTCAAGCTTAAAGAAGTGTTTGAGCTTGACGATATTAATGAATTGCCGATAGTTTACAACATTGCCTGGTACGAACAAAAAGCCGTAGCCGTGTTGCTTGCTCTTCTTCATCTTGGCGTGAAAAATATCCACCTCGGTCCCACTCTTCCAGCATTTCTTTCACCTACAGTCGTGAACGTTCTGGTAGAAAATTTCGGAATTGGTGGTATCACAAATGTTGAAGATGATATAAGAAAAATGATAGGATAATTGTTGAATTTTTCGGATAGGAGAAAATGGATTTCAAACAGAAGATTACCGAGTACTCCCTGACGCATTACAAACGTGTCACCGTTATAATGGTCGTTCTGACGTTGTTGCTGGGGGCCATGATACCACTCATCAAGGTCGATACGGATCCTGAGAACATGCTCTCGGCCGATGAGCCGGTGCGCGTATTCCATAACCAGACAAAAGAGCAGTTTGTTCTGAGTGACATCGTGGTTTTGGGCGTTGTCAATAAGAAGGACCCAAACGGCGTATTCAATCCTTCATCGTTATCGAGGATATACGACTTGGCCGAATTTTCAAAGACGCTGCGCTGGCCGAATGCCGAAGATCCTAACGAGCAGGCGGGTGTTATCGAGGTCGATTTGCTTGCGCCTTCGACCGTGGACCATATAGGCCAGGGCGGCCCGGGTGTGGTGACGTTCGAATGGCTGATGAGCAAGCCGCCCGCGACGAGCGCCGAGGCGCTGGACATAAGAGATAAAGCGATGTCCAATCCTCTGCTCAAGGGAACCCTAATCTCCGAAAATGGAAAAGCGATTTGCCTGTACCTGCCTCTTACCGACAAGCATCTGAGCCATGATGTGTACATGGAGCTTACGAAAAAAATATCGACCTTCGGAGCGGGTGACGAGGAATATCATATAACCGGCCTGCCCGTGGCGGAGGATACGTTCGGCTACGAGATGTTCACGCAGATGGCGGTATCGGCGCCGCTGGCGATGGTGGTAATCTTTATCCTGATGCTGCTGTTCTTCCGCAAGCTGGTGCTGGTCATCTCGCCGATGATTGTCGCGATGGTCTCGGTGATTTCGACGATGGGACTGCTGATCGGATTAGGCTATCCCGTGCATATTATGAGCTCGATGATCCCGATCTTTCTCATGCCGATCGCCGTGGTGGACTCTGTGCACATTCTTTCGGAATTCTTCGACCTTTACACAAAAGAAAAGGGCAGAAAAGCCACCACGCTGGAAGTGATGGGCAATCTGTTCTCGCCGATGCTTTATACTTCGCTGACCTCGGCGGCGGGATTCGCATCTCTTGCTCTTACGCCGATTCCGCCCGTGCAGGTCTTCGGAATATTCGTTGCAACCGGCATTATGATCGCGTGGCTGTGTACGATAACATTTGTGCCGGCGTATATCATGATGATACGGGAGAAATCCCTTGAGAACTTCGGTCATGCAACCCAGCACGGCGAAGAACATACATTGCTGACGAGGCTGCTGAGTGCCGGCGGAAAGCTGACATACGCCAAAGCCAGGCCGATTCTGATAGTTATCCTGATTGTCACGGCGGTTGCCATATACGGGATTACGCGAATTGAAATAAACGACAATCCGGTCAAATGGTTCTCGAAAAGTCATCCCATCAGAAAGGCCGACATCGAGCTGAACGACCATTTCAGCGGAACTTACATGGCCTACCTGGTGCTGGAACCTGCCGATGACAAGGCCATCCCGACTCGATATATCAGTGATCTAAGAGAGCGTCTTTCGGAGAAGTCACTCGAATTGAAAGATGACTTTCCGGGCGTTATCGATATTATTCCGGAAATGGAAAAGGTCCTCTTGGAGCAGGCATCGGCCGCTGAAACAAAAGAGGATTTGCTCGAACAGCTCAGCACTTTCGCGAACGATAAGCTCGATACCGCCAACGACAAGGACGTCGACCTTTGGTATGAGATATCCGACTTTTTCGAGTTGGAAAAGGAACGGATAAAGATATTCAAACAGCCCGAAGTGCTGCGTTACATTTCAAAGTTGCAAAAGTCTCTCGAAAAGGACGGCCTTGTGGGCAAGAGCAATTCCGTGGCGGACGTTGTCAAGAAGGTTCATCAGGAGCTGATCGACGGCAAGCTCGAGAATTATAAAATTCCCAATTCGTCGGCGGCCGTCGCGCAGTGCCTGCTGCAGTTCCAGAGCAGTCACAAGCCGGACGATTTATGGCACATGGTCACCACCGATTATATGCACGCGAATGTCTGGATGCAGTTGCCCAGCGGCGACAATAAGGATATGGAAAAAGTCGTCGAAGCGGTGGATGAGTTCATTGCCGAGACGCCTCCCCCCGTACCACTCAAGCATAGCTGGGCGGGGCTGACCTACATTAATACCGTCTGGCAGAACAAGATGGTCTGGGGTATGCTCCAGTCGTTTATGGGCAGCTTCATCATCGTCTTTATCATGATGGCCATACTGTTTCGGTCACCCCTCTGGGGAATTGTGTGTATGGTGCCCCTGTTGATTACCATCGCGGTCATCTACGGCATCATCGGGCTGGTCGGCAAGGATTATGATATGCCGGTCGCCGTGCTGAGCGCGTTGACGCTCGGAATAGCGGTTGACTTTGCGATACATTTCCTCGAACGCGCCCGGGCCACCTACGCAGAGACCGGCTCCTGGCAGAAAAGTGCCGGCGAGATGTTCGGTGAGCCGGCAAGGGCGATAACCAGGAACGTCCTGGTCATCGCGATTGGATTTTTGCCGTTGCTGGCGGCTCCGTTGGTACCTTACAAAACGGTGGGAATATTTCTGTGTGCGATCATGGCATTGTCGGGGGCCGTCACGCTGCTGGCGCTGCCGGCACTTATAAAGCTCGGCGAGAAAGTGCTTTTCAAAAGAGTAAAAGAGCCGAAATCATTAGCCTGTAACTGCGGCTTCTGTTTGATTATCTCGACTGCAATAGTGGTTTTGATAGCGATGAATCTGCATCAGTACTGGGCGCACGGCCTGGGCAGGCTGGCCGTCCTGAGTATTATAGCCATACCGGTTATGGCACTTGCCTGTGGAATCATGTCACGCCGGTGGGCCTGTAAAATGGCCGCCGCGGCGGAAAAAAAGAAAATTGAAAAGAACTGAATTTCCAAAAGATGCGTCATGACTGTTGAAAGATATTTGAGAGGTATCGCGGGATTTTTTGTGCTGGTCAGTATTCTGCTGGCGCATTATCATTCCGCTTATTGGCTGTTTTTTACCGGCTTCGTGGGTTTGAACCTGCTCCAGTCGGCTTTTACAAACTGGTGTCCTATGATGGACATACTCAAAAGACTCGGCGTTAAAAGCTAGGTTTGTGCGAACAAATGAAAGTGAGGTGCAAGATGAAACGTTTATTGCAGGCAGCGTGTTTATTAGGTATTTCGATATCGGCTTTTGCCGCGGATCAGGGCAAGATTCCCGATGTAGAATCAATCGTCAACAAGGCCAATATCGTCGCCTATTATCAGGGCGATGACGGCAAGGCGACGATCAAAATGACAATCACGAGCAAGCAGGGCCAAAAACGGCAACGCGAGTTCAATATCCTGAGAAAAGATGTTGCCGACGGCGGCGACCAGAAATATTTTGTCTATTTCCAAAGGCCGGCCGACGTGCGAAGAATGACGTACATGGTCCTCAAACACGCCGATCCCGGGAAAGACGACGACCGGTGGCTGTATCTGCCCGCGCTGTCTCTGGTCAAGCGGGTCGCCGCCGGCGACAAGCGGACCAGCTTTGTCGGCTCGGACTTTTTATATGAGGACGTATCCGGCAGGAGCCTGGCCGAAGACACGCACGAGCTGGTCGAAACGAATGATCAGTTCTTCATCGTCAAGAATGTCCCGAAGCATCCCGACACCGTCGAGTTCAACTACTTTAACGTCTCGATAGACCGCATGACGTACGTGCCGATGAAGATGGAGTTTTACGACAAGGACGACAAGCTCTACCGCGTAATCGAGTCGAAGAAGGTCGAGAAGATTCAGGACTTTCACACGGTGGTCCGTTCGGTGGTATCGAACCTGAAGACCGGCAGCAAAACCGAAATGGAATTCAGCAAAGTCAAATATAACCTCGGTCTCAAAGACGACATCTTTTCGGAAAGATACATGCAAAGGCCGCCCCGGGAGGCCATGAGATGATTCGCTCCAGGATTACAACAGCTTTAGCAATAGTCTGGTTCTCTACATTGATCGCAATGCCGTTTGTCGCTGCAGCTTCGGATGAGAATACTGCCGGCGAAGATTCTTTTTTTCCCGACCTGCCTATAGAAACGCACGGCTTCTACGAGGTAAGAGGGGGGTACCGCCTGCAGGAAGATAAGTACGAGAAAGACATGTCGATTATGGAAGGCCGCTTCCAGCTCGATTTGTTTTCGTACTTAGACTGGGGCGATATCAAATTCAAAGGCGATGTGTACGGCGACCTGGTGACCGAGAAGGGTTACTTCGACATGCGAGAGGCCAACATTTTTACCCGGCCTACGGACTTTATGGATTTGAAGGTCGGAAGGCAGATTCTGACGTGGG
>DQCG01000293.1:9647-13751 GCA_003533825.1 Phycisphaerales bacterium | reverse complement strand
CAGAGAACATCTACGTATTTTTTATAGAAAAATTCATCTTTGTTTGCTTATCGGTAAAAGTGGACTATGCTTTAAATAAGGGGCATCAATATTTTATTTGCCATAAATATTTTAGTCGAGAGGGCTGAAATATGAAGGTATTACAATTTATATGGAAATTATGGCGTCGACTACAGCAATTAAGTGAAAATCGGCCGGGCGGGATTGATTCACACAAATGGGAGAGCAAATTAGAGATCAAAAGACAACTATCGAGCCGGTGTTCTTAAACCCCTAAGCAGATCGTCCATTCTACAGAAACAGAACAACTCTGAGGACTACTGCGTGAGATTTTGGGCGCTGGATGAATAATGAAAAAGGGCTGCAAGTTATTTAGCTCACAGCCCTTTTAACACGTGAATCTTATGTTTTTCTACCCGTATAGTACGGGCTTATCATGCATGTTTGCGTAATTTCACTCCAGCTACACTCAAGCCGATCATGCCAAGTAGAACAGCACTAGGCACAGGGGTGGGATTTATATCCAAACTGACGTTGTCAAAACCAGTAATTTCTTGAGGCCAGTAATTGTTATAGAATTCCGTGGCTATTCGTAATTGTGTGACATCAGCCAACAAGGCATTCCAGGAGCCTGATTCGATCGTCCAATCACTTTCAGTAATAGGTACATTAAGAGTAAGCCATGCGGATGGATCCGGTGGCGCTGGCGGTCCCAACCAATATGCATTACCTCCGGGACCATCAATTCTAACCCAATAATTTCCAATCTTGTAAACACTTCCTGTATCGAAGATCTTTATCTCATACGTGAGGTTCGTTGCAACCATGGCTGCCCAATCACCGAGGAATTTGGACGGCGCAGATACAAAACCGGTGGTATCATCGGCGCTGTTGAGTATATAGCCGCCGGGATTTCCTCCGGTACTTTGCCAACTGTGGTCCACACCAAAGACCCAGCCATCGGCGTCAGTGTCAAAAGTGCTCATCACATCACCTTCTGCTGAGGTAACGAGCAATCCAAAAAACAGAACTGGGAAAAACAGTTTGATTATTATTGCTGAAAAACATGTTCGATACATATTCTTTTCCTTTCTCTGCCCTTCGACGAGTTGAATGTGTTTGTTTCTTACTGTCATTGTCATGCTCCCATAAATTAAGTTTCCAAGTGCCTTTGTATACTGCTATTTAGTATTGGCTATCTGATCGCTAAATCTTTCTCAGAAAATGAAATTTTTCGAAGAAATATTATTTCGAACAAATCAGGCTTGAAACCTCTATTGTTCAATTCTCATCAAGATAAAGTATAACATCTATTGTTACGGGGACTTAAGGGCAGTATATGTATGATGGGAGGCAGATCGTCCATTCTACTACTGCAAAATGCCTCTGAGGGCTACTGTGCTGGTATGTATCAACTGCGGTGACTACGTATTTTCCTTGAGAATCGTCTCTGGCTGTTGACAGAACAGGGATGTTTACCTATTTTGCTCCATTCCGCTTTTTTTATATCCTTCTTTGTTACTTTAGTTGCCTTTTGGGATTAAAATGTATAGAATCACGAATATGGAAAAGGTCGAAATATAGGATATTGAAATAAGGCCAGTTGTTAAGGATTAACAAATAGTTATTGAAGGGAATTCAATGACAATCACATCAGATAAAACCGGAGAAATAGAGCTGCTGATAGACAGGCTGAAAAAGTGGCAAAACGGCGATATACCTCATGCTATCAAGGACTATAGCCGATACAGTCAACTTATTCGGTTTGTCGAGCCACAGGCTAATATTGTGTTAATGGGCTTATCCGCCGGAATGCCGGAAACGGTACGGCTGGTTCACGTTAAACTCCAGGAGCTTTTAAGGAAGGCATCGCAGGTTGACAGCCTGAAACAGGAAGATATCGATGGGGCTCGCCTTGAAGATTCCAACCTTCTGGGACTCGCACGAGACTTTGTTCTGATGCTGGAGCCAATTGTAAAAAAGGCAGCCCATGAAAAGCCGATGCCGGACGATGCAGAACAAAACCTGGAGGATATTGAGCAAAATGTAGAGGATACGGAACAAATCCTGGATGATATCGAGCAAGACATAATTGCGGCTTTGCGGGATAAGACGCTGACCGGCGCGAAACTTGCCAAGAAAGCTCGTCATCCTTACAATTTCAAGTTCAAAAGCAGCCTTTCAGGACTCCGCAAGCGCGGCATTCTCGGCAACAAATCACCAGGCTATTTTCTGGAGCCCGAGTACGAATTCCTTCTGAATAAACCAGCCAAAAGGTCTCGTAAGTGAAGACTGGCTGCGGAAAAGCTTATCGTAAAACTCCCGGATTCGAACAGGAAAAAACTTGACTTATCTGCCGTTGATTCTTAAAATACTAATTGAACGTAAGAATTATAAGTTTAATTAGACTGGAGGAGTGTAGAAATGTCATCCCCGGGATTACGATCGAACAGTATAAGCCAGATTCTGGAAATTTTGTCGCGTTTTTGGTTTAAGTATTCGAGGACGTACGATATCGACAAGGCCCACCTTGAAGCAATCAAGGAGGTAAGCCAGAGCTGGAATATCGGTGAGCAAACGATTCGGGACCTCAACTGGCGCAGAGTTGGCTTCGACAGCATTCAGGAGTTTCGCAGCCTGCTGGAAAAATGGGTACAGGGAGACCCGAATCCGTTGATGGATGCCCTGATACGTCATACAAATTCTCAATATCACCAGGATATAAACAAGTTCTTTAGTCAGGAGAAGTTCGGAGCAATTAAAAAGTCCTCCGGCCGGAACACGCCGCGGGAGAAGTTCGACGTCAATGGAGCGGTGACTATGGGCGAGACGTTCAGTTTTCAGCTTCAGCCAAAAATAGCCAAGAAACTCAAGGTCTTATCAGTGGTGGCGGAAATATCACCGACAGACTGGCTGGTGAACGTGCTACCCGAAGTAATCGAAAAGCAATATGCCGCATGGCTTGCCAAGCAGAGTTAACAGGCAAAATTATATCGATACCGGTTCGTAAAGTCCGGCCAGCACGTTCAGTGGGGAGACTAAAGGGGATGTTTAGCTATTCTGCGTGATCCCACTTTCCATGTATGCTTCTCTATTACCTTAGATGTGCCTGCTCGTACAGCCATCCGGTAAAAAACTCCTGGTGAAAATGCTGCTAAGGTACCGGCAATCTGCTCTGCTCGGCGTCCGTTGGCGGGTAGGTTTTGAAGGTGGACCACATGCCTGCATTGCCCGAATCCCACGCCTCTTTAATGAAAACCTTGTCTTTTTTCATATACGCGGTATGCCCGTCGTAAAAGGCCATGTTGACCCCTTCGCTGTGGCGATAAAGCGTCGGGCCGTCGGTACCGACATCTTTATACGGCATGATAGTATCCTGACCGAGAACGTCCCATCCATCTTCATAGTTTGCCCCCCACCACCAGAGCCACCAGTCGTTGCTCTCGGTGAAAATGAGCTCATCGGCCGGACCAGGAACGGTCGTATTCTTATGTCCGGCGTAGCCTATGCCGAACCAGTCTGTAAAATACCAGTCCGTCAGGTTGTAGCCGTAGCTGATCCAGTTGTTGTACTGACTGTCTTCTATTTGCTTTATCGAAATCCTGTCGCTCGGACATAGATACTCCCTGGGCGCGTTCCAGCCTTCGTTCGCAGTGGCGTTCTTGGGCTTATAACCTATCAATTCTCGAAAAAGCAGGTTGGAAGGCCAATAGCGATCGTCGCCTAATGTTCTGTCCATAATCGGAACGTACCAGCCGTCTGCTTCGTCCGAATAAAGAACATTGGCCAGTCCCAGTGTTTTTAAGTGGCTGCTGCAGACGATGCGTTTACCATGCTCCTTCGCAGCCCGCAGAGCCGGCATCAGGATGGCCATCAATATCGCTATAATGGCGATAACAACAAGAAGCTCTATAAGCGTAAAAGCTTTTTTAGTTCGCATGGCAACCTCCTTCGCAACGAATTGTTACCGGTAAGGAATTTATCGTATGCTTGTGCATTTTCCTACTCAATTACACAGCCGAATTTCATCTATAATATACTACCAAATATATGCTTATTGTTCAAGGCACAAGCGGATTTTTGTCAGCAAACAGATCACTTTTA
>DQCG01000293.1:7324-9495 GCA_003533825.1 Phycisphaerales bacterium | reverse complement strand
CGCACCTGCTCCAGGCTCCGATACCTTGTGTTCTTCTTCCAGGTAACTCCCCAGTTAAACAATTCGGCGCCGGGGGCTGCGAAGTAGAGATTATCCCTGAGAGTCAGTTCGAGCTTTTCCAGCGACAATCCGCCTGCGGCCGCTTCACCTGCCTTAGCGGGCCAGTGGCGATTATCCGCGATATCGAACCAGCCCCAGGTCTGCGCATCGCGATTTAGCGCGATTACGTTGTTGCGAATGATGTGGTCATGATTCCATACCGGCTCGCCTTTTCTATTGTCGATTCGCGGTGTCGAGCGCATCTGCTCGCGGAAGTTAAAGCCTTCCTTATTAGCGAGAAGCAGATTTCGCTCGACGAGGCAGTCCGGCGAGCTGGAGATGCTGATGCCCGCACTGGCACCCCAGGCTCCGGACGTGCCGGCAAAACCGTTTCCAATTGTAACATTGTCATGGGCGTGCAGGCTGTAGGAGATTTCGTAAAAGATTCCGGCGTCTTCATTATAAGCGATCAGGCAGTTGCGAACGGTGCAGTCTTCGTTGCCGATATCGAACCATATACCGTTTCCGCGGTTCTCGACGAAGGTGCTGTTTTCGAGCACCACGCCGCGGGCCAGGCATATCTTATTGCCGCCCGCTTCCCAGCCGCGATTGTATCCTTTGATATTGTTGTTCCGCACGGTGCATCCGGTAATCCGGAGCCTGTGGGATCGGCCGGCACCGAAGCCGAGCTGGCCGTTGTGCTGGAACGTGCAGCGGCGGACCGTGATATCTTCGCCTCTGAATGCCGCGCCGCTTGCATTGGTATATTCGAAGATACAATCCTCGACGGTCAGATGATTGCCCGAGAATTCGACAGCGCCGTGTTGCGCGCGGTTGGCGGCATATCGAAAGCGAATGCCTTTGACGGTGACATAATCACCCTTAACAGCCAGTATGCTACCGCGAACGGAAGCTTCAACAATCGCCCTTTTGCCGATTTCCCGATTATTGTAATTCCAGACATATAGACGTTTGCCGTCCAGGTCAACGTAAAAGGTCCCTCGTGCGAGCTTGTCACGTTCGAGGACCTGCCCGAGTGCGTAACCGTTGACAAAAACCTGCTCGCACCTGCCGATTAGTAGATGGTAGTCGTCGTCGGGATGCGTGTGTTGCCGGTTCCATGTGATGAATTCGTGCGGCCAGGGCGTACTGTACATACGGCCATCGCCCTTGACCTCGGTCCATTCACTGATGCGGTCGGCGCCGGTCATAACCACACCGGCCACGGCGGCAGCTTGAAACGTAATCGGATTGTCCGGATTCCCGCTCTTCTCGATAACGACGATCTCGCGGTAGATGCCGCTGTGGATAATCACCGTATCACCCGGCCCGGCGAGCAATGCAGCTTCGCTGATTGTTCTTACCTGTGCCTGCTGCTCGATGCCGGTTAGCGTTTCTCCGGATACATGCCATGTCTTGCCGTTAGCCGCGGTACAGAATGACAACCCCAGCATTACAACAAGCACAATCCCTATCCATACAAAGTATTGCTTCTTCATACAGCCCTTCTTTGTCATCTTAGACCGCAGTATATATATGCCTATATAAACCAAAGGCACGAGTTTTTCGCTCGTGCCTTTAAGGTTCGGTTTCTTTACTTAGTGACTTACAGGTTCTTCGGCATCACGAACGGTTCGCGATAGGAACACGTGATATACTTGTTGGCCTTCTCGGCGCCAGCTCCAACAAAACGTTCGGTCTTGCGGTCGTAGGTTAGGGCCGGCCCGAGGATAAATTTATCTTTAGCCGGGTCGACGCCGTTGCCGTCCAACTGCTCCAGCATGGCATTGAGGGTGTTCAGAGCATCTTCGTGTTTCTTGACGCTTTCGCGGACCTCGTCAACTGAGGCTTCGGCCCCGGCACGCCAGGCAACGTTGGCCTGGTGACAGACCGCGGTACCGAGATGCCCGACTTCGATCTCCGCGGCCAGGTCCTGCCTGCGGCCGCTCCGGAGACAATCGATGAAATTCTGGTCATGCCCCGATCCGCCGGTTCCTTTGTATTGATATGCGCGCTTGCCGTTGTTGTCATAAAACCAGCCACCGCCGCGCGAAATCCGAATCGAGCCCGCCTCACACTGTATGTAATTACCGCCTCGCGAACCGAGATACAGCGCGCCGCTTTTGCCGCCG
>DQCG01000293.1:6762-7313 GCA_003533825.1 Phycisphaerales bacterium | reverse complement strand
GTTGCTTGGGGTTGGGCAGGTTGCGAATATCGACAACTACCGGCAGGCCGTCATAATCGAACAGCGCAAAGTGCATGTTGGGCGTCTCGCCGTTGTCGTCCCACGCAAAGCGATTGCCCGCGGCGACGACCCTGGTCGGCACATCATCCCAGCCTAAGATGTGACGGAAATCATCGATATAATGAATTCCCCAGTTGGCCATCTCGCCATCTCCCCAGTTCCACTGCCAGTGCCAGTCGTAATGGAACTGCTTACGCATCACGGGCGTCATCGGTGCAGGCCCGGCCCAGAGATTATAGTCGATGTTCTCGGGTACGGGCTGAGGCGTCGTTACCTTTCCGATTGTGGCTCGGGCACCAAGTTTGGAGCAGTGTATCCAGAGGACCTTGCCGTACTTGCCCGCCTTGATATCGCGAGCGGCTTCCTGCACGGCGGGGCACGAGCGATGCTGCATGCCGGCCTGGACGATACGATTGTATTTTCTTGCCGCGTTGACCATCTTGCGGCCTTCTTCTATCGAATGGCTAACCGGTTTCTCCACGTACACGTGC
>DQCG01000293.1:0-6669 GCA_003533825.1 Phycisphaerales bacterium | reverse complement strand
TATCCTGTTACCGAAGTACCATAGTCATTTTTGCACTTCTTGACCCAGTCACCAAGAACCTTGCTGTCAGGATCACAGACGGCGACAACTTTCACGCCGTGAAGCTTCTGGAAATTCTTGATGTGAGCGCCGCCCCGGCTGCGAATTCCCGCTACCGCGACGCGGACTTCATTATTAGCCCCCCGGACACTTGGCATAAAGCCGTGATACGAAGACAGAGCCAAACAGGATCCCGCCGTGGCCGAGATACTGCGTTTCAGAAATTTTCGACGACTGATTCTATTCATAATCTGATCCTTTGCTTAAATATAACGCTCAATCACCAAGTTCACGCGTAACGGACTTCTGCCTTGTGCTGCGGGCAATGAATCCCGAACGCTCAACTTAACCATATTAACAAATATGTCTGCATAGTCGACCCTTTTTTTCATATTGCGTATAGAGAAGTGTGTTCTTCGAATGGCTATTATTACTATATTGGGTGATATTGTGCAGCCCCATAGATATAAAGATTCCGTCTGTTCCCGACATCAAGCTATATAAAACGATATAAAAAGCCCCTGCTCAGCACTCAGGAGCGAACTCCGAGTACGGGCAGGGGCTCAAAAAGGCCTGCAAGTATTGAACTGACAGCCTTTTCAAAACCGCTTTCACAAGGTGTTCTTACTTACAATGTTTTGCGTCTGCGAAGCCAGCTTACTAAACCCACACCGATGCTACCCAATAAAATGGCGCCCGGGGCGGGAATCACTTCTGAAATACCATCGGTGTTGGAATAACCCGGTCTTTGGTGATCCCAGTCGTTCCATCCACCGGTCGCCGGATTCCAGTTAATGACGGCATAATCCTCGCCGATGGCCGGCGGCATCATGTTGTTGGGCTCAAGATCATCCCAGTTAACATAGGTTACAGGCTCACCACTCGACCATACCCAGGTTCCCTCCGAGGCTGCATCATTGAAGCCAATCCAATAGAGCGTCCTGCTGCTAAAGGTTGCCCTCAGCCATGCTTCCTCAGCAGCATCATTGATTGTCACCAAATTTCCGCCTGAAGCAATAGCGTTATTCTCCGCATTGATCCACGACCCGTCGGCTCCTGAGGACACAATGTCATACCAATGCCTAGTGGCCGGGTTGTAGGTGGGAGCGCATTGAGCTATGTCAACTGCACCGAGTAAGCAAACGGCACTACAGAACATTAAAAATATATATTTTTTCATCATATTTCTCCTCACTCGTATAGTTGTCTCCGTACAAACAAACTGTTTTGACACAAATCAGGTCAATGTTCGATTTGAAGGATCTTGCGCACTGACCCTCCATGTTGTACATTAGTTAAGGTTGTCACTCAGACAAGAACGAGATGGCCACAAAAATATATGGCTAAGGAAGATGCGCGGAAAAAACAAATGTTCCGCCTGACACCAAATCCTCCCTTTCCTGCCGTATTACCTTATTTCCAACTTATGTCCCATACCTGACAACGCATCAGGCATTTGCCCAGGAACCATGGATACGTAATACGCAGTGAAGCTAAAATGCACAAATACATATTAGCCTCATTTACTATCTATACCATACTTCCTATATTTACGTCAAGAAAAATCTTCAGAAATATGATGAATTTTTCGTCCATCCTGCCGATTAGGCCTAAAAATGGGGATTTTAGGGCATTTTATACCACGGATTTTTGAGAACAACCATGATATTCCGTAAAAAGCCTATGTATTTTACTAACATATAGTGCATGTGAAAGGCACCCTGAAAATGACGAATACTCAAGAATGGCGGTCATTAGTTTCCCTGTTATCTTCTTTTTGAGCTGGAAAATGACGTATCATTACTGTTCGGGCTTGACCGTGGCGAGACCGAGCAGCCCTCCGGCAATGCTTCCCTGATGGCCTGCAAAACGGACGACTACCGACTGAGTCAATCTTACGTATAATCAAGGCGGCTTTACGCGCATCTATATCACTGCAATCAGGATTTAAGCTCTGCTCTTGCCGCCGGAGATGTTGACTACGGTGCCGTGGATATAGCTTGCCCGTTCGGAGGTGAGGAAGCACACGGTGTTGGCTACCTCGCTGAGCTTGCCGCTTCTTCCCAGCGGGATTGAGACCTGCTCGTATTTTTCGCGGAACTGCTCTACGGTGATTCCCCGCGTGTAGGCTACGGCACGCTCGTATTCATCGGAGCGCAGGGCGGTCGCTTCGACAATCCCCGGCGCGATACCGACAACGCGGATGTTATGCCTGCCCAATTCCTTCGCCCACGAACGTGTCATAGAATAGATAGCCGCTTTTGTCGCCGCATAAACGCTTTGGCCTTCCGAACCTTCGAGGCCGGATTCGGAAGTCATATTGATAACAACTCCCCGACCACCCGATCCAATCATTACCCGTGCGACCGCCTGGGCGCATAAATAGTATCCTTTCTGGTTAATGGATATCATCTTGTCCCAAATTTGTTCGGTCAGCTCCTCTTTTCCCGCCGGGTCTACGAGCAGCCGGGGAATAAGAATACCGGCATTATTTACGAGTATGTCAATTCTGCCGAAAGCGTCGAGAGCTGCCGCAACCATAGCATCGACGCTCGACTTTTCCGTCACATCGGTTTTTGCAGCGATGTGCTTACCACCAAACTGCTCTCTCAAATCCACGGCGAGCTTACTGCCGCCCCGCTCGTCTATATCGGCGACGACGACGTTTGCCCCAACTTCGGCAAATCCCTGACAAACCGCCCTGCCGATGCCGCAGGCTCCACCTGTAACGATCGCGACTTTATCTTCCAAACCAAGCCAGCTCATTGAAGTTAATTCTCCAAAACAATTTTGATTCGAGCATAAATTTACATAGTAATCATGGCTTTGACAACGCCATCTTGATAGCCGGCGACTAAATCGAAGGCCTTTTGTGTCTCTTCGAGCGGAAAATGATGTGTCACCATGAAGTCAACGTCAACCTGCCCCGCAGCAATCATATCAACGGAATTCTGCGTGAATTCATTTTGCCTTCTGATATTTACAATAGTAATTTCTTTCCTTCGCATCTTGTCGATGGCCAAAGAAATCCTGTCGAATCGCGGGATACCGGTCAGAACCAGAGTCCCGCCGGGCCTGAGTATTTCCATGCACTGATCGACCGTTTCCTGCTGTCCGGCACATTCGAAGGCGATATCCAATCCGTCCGGCTGCTGCTTAAGAATCTCGCCGACAATATCCTGCTTATCCGGATTTCCTACCCATGTGGCGCCGGCTTTTTTCGCTATATCAATGCGTTCGGAAATCTTCTCGGTTATATAGCAGGTATTAATATTTTTCGCCTTCGCACTGACGAACGTGCATAAACCGATAGGGCCGGCACCGAGAATCGCAACGTTAGCATTTTTCGGCACCTTTGCCCTTTCGACCGAATACGCGGCAATCGATAACGGTTCACATAAGACGGCTTGTTCGAATGTAAGCGCTCCTTTGGTCGGATAGCAGCATTCCTGCGACATAACAATATATTCGCAGAGACATCCGCCGCCCTGGCCGGGCGTGCCGAGAAAACGCAGGTTATAACAGGTATTTTCCCTGCCTATTTTGCATTGAAAACAATTGTGGCAGTAAATCGCAGGGTCAACGACGACAGCGTCGCCGGCTTTAACGCCGGTAACCGATTTGCCGACAGCCGCAACCGTCGCGGCACATTCGTGGCCTACAATGAAAGGATATTCGACAATTTGCGCCCCGATTCTGCCGGTCTCGTAGTAGTGCACATCCGATCCGCATACACCCACCATCTCAATTTTCAGCAGAACATCCGTGTCTTTTTCTATCTTCGGCTCAGGCACATCCCTGATTTCCATTTGCCTCAAACCCGTCAACACAACAGCTTTCATAAAGTCTCTCCGGAAAAAATTTGCGCCGGCGTTACGAATTGTTCAGGCACAATACACGTCGCGCAACGCCGAATTACTTCGCCCTTATACCAAAATTCCGCACTCCACGCCATCATTACCTGGCTGGAACCAGCTTAATCTCGTAGAGTTTCGGATAAAACTTGCCGGTCACGAACAGTCTGCGGCCGGCCGGGTCATATGCAATCCCGTTAAAAACATCGACCGGGTCGCTATGGTCCTCCGGGGCCAGGATACCCTCGGCGTCAATCCAGCCGATTACCCCGCCCGTCCCGGGATCAATCCTGACGATACGTTCGGTCGGCCAGACGTTGGCATAGATCTGACCGTCTATATATTCAAGCTCGTTAAGCCCCCAGACCGGGGAATCCTGATCGAGGACCATGATTTTGTGATCTTGCGCAAATTTTTCAGGGTTCAGGAAATACAGCATCGGCGTTCCATCGCTCATAATGAGGTGTCTTTCGTCATTCGTGAGGCCCCAGCCTTCGGTCGGGTAATTGAACTCGCGCTGCAGCTCGAAAGTTTCCTTGTCATAAACAAACCCGACGCGCGACTGAAACGTTAACTGAATGATTCGGTCCCCGAAGATTGTAATCCCTTCACCGAAGAACTCGTCCGGCAGTTTGCAGGATTGCAAAACACGGCCGGTCTCCAATTCAACCTTGCGTAAATCCGAACGTCCGTTAAGCCCGGTTCCTTCGTATAAAAAACCATCCTCGAAAACTAGACCCTGCGTGAAGGCCTTTCGGTCGTGAGGGAACATATTGACAACTTTGTAGGTCCAGCGTGCAGGAGTGTCGGGATTCCTAAGTGACAGGAAGAATAAAACAATCGCCCCCGCCGAAACTGCTAATAATACCGGAATGAGAAGCTTAAAGAATCGGCTCATGAATATCGCCTCGGAGTTTTCCTGAGCTAAACATTAAACCTGAAATTGATAACGTCACCGTCCTGAACGACGTACTCTTTGCCTTCGAGCCGGATCTTTCCGGCCGCTTTGAGAGCTTTTTCACTGCCAAGCTCGCACAGCTCGTCATAACCGAATGTTTCGGCCCGAATGAAACCCCGCTTGATATCGGTATGGACTTTGCCCGCCGCATCGAGCGCGATGGTGCCTTTCCTTATAGGCCAGGCGCGCAGCTCATCGGAGCCGATCGTCAAAAAGCTGATCAAACCCAGCGCCGAATAACAGCTTTTTACAAACTTGCTCGCCGCGGATTCGGTGATTCCCAAGTCCGCCATGAACTCGGCCCTGCTTTCGGCGTCCAACTGTGAAAGCTCATGCTCCAGCTTGGCACAAATTTTAATTACAGGGACAGAATCGCCGAGCTGTTCGGTAAAATCGAATTTCCTGTCCAACTGATCCTCGCCGACATTAATTGCAACCACAATCGGCCTTAGCGTTAAAAAACCGAGAGATTTAATCATGTCACGTTCGGTCAGCGTTTCGATAGCCGAGCTTATGGGTTTTTCCGATTCTATTGCCTCGGCCAGTTTCTTCTGCAAAGCGAGCTCCGCCTTGTCATGAGCCTGTGTTTTAGTAGGCTTATGGACCTGCTTTTCGAGTTTGTCGATGCGCGTGGTCACAAGCTCCAGATCGGCAAGCAACAATTCCGTCTGCAATTCGGCCAAATCTCTGGCCGGATCGACCATGTTTCGATAAGGCGGTACGGTCGGATTATCAAAAGCACGAACGACCAGAACGAGCAGCTCAACAGTCCTTATCTGGCCGATTAATCGCCGGGCGGCGGCCCGGCCGTGCTCATCGGTAAAGTTAAAGCCCGGCAGGTCCAGGCAATCGATTGTTGCGTGAGTCTTCTTTTTCGGCTTCGAGTATTCGGCCAGCCAATCGAACCTTTCGTCCGGAACAGGCACAATAGTTTCTTCGATAGACGCCGAACCAATCGCCGGGATTGCCTTTCCCGTTAGACTCGCTAAAATCGTGCTCTTGCCCGACTGAAGCAGACCAATCAGTGCTACTTTCATTTTATTGCGCTCTCCTGTTTATATACACTATTTCCATAACAGTCATACGCAACGACGGCGGGAAAGTCAACTACCTGAAGCTTCCTGACCGCTTCAGTCCCCAGCTCTTCGTAGGCAATGATTTCCGATGCCAGGATGCACTTGCTCAGCAGCGCCCCGGCCCCGCCGAGGGTCGCAAGATGGACTGCGCCATTTTTTTTCAGGGCCTCTCTGACCGCCTCGCCCCGATATCCTTTTCCTATCATTGCTTTAAGACCGTTGGCAATCAGCGCAGGGCTGAATGGGTCCATTCGCGAGGAAGTAGTCGGCCCGGCGGCACCTATGACCCTGCCCGGCGCCGCAGGCGTCGGCCCGACGAAATAAATAATCGCCCCAGCAAGCTCGAACGGCAGTTCCCGCCCCGCTTCTATCGCCTCGCACAGCCTCTTATGCGCCATGTCCCGGGCGGTATAGACCACGCCGGAGATAAGAACCTCATCGCCCGCATTCAACGAATGCACATCCGCGTCCGCCAATGGAGCCTGCAATTTCCTTATTTCGCCCATATCTTCCTACGCACTATGAACTCTCAGCTACGAACTACGCGAGTTTACAATATACCACCGATTTTACGAGTTGAAAAGACTCAAAAATCCGTTCAACACAAACCGGTCGATTTTGAGGGAGACCTGGTCGCGCGGTCAAGGTCGCCGTGCACCGGCTGCGGCAACGTTATTGTAAGCTGCTGCGGGCCGCCATCGCGGAGACTTCTCGGCAATGAAGCGGGCCTTAACGATGAAAT
>DQCG01000183.1 GCA_003533825.1 Phycisphaerales bacterium | reverse complement strand
TTGAGCTTCTGCTCGTATAACCGGACGACGTCGTCGGCATCCAGGCCGACGCATTGAGCCAGAGACATCCAGAAGAAAAGCATATCGATAACTTCGACCCTTGCGTTTTGCAGATCGTTCAGCATGTATCGTTTGCCTTCTTTGGCCTCCTTGCACCAGTGCTTCCAGAAGGTGCAGTCACGCAGCTCCTCTAATTCATTGCTCATCGCCGCGATGTAGTTGTTCAGCCAGATTCCGGCCGTCTGCGGGTCAAAGTCCGCTCGCAGGGCATCGGGATCGAAGCCGGTCCGCTTGTTTAGTTCCGCCTGCTTTCGAAATAATTCTCTCAGCATGATTCATATCTTTCGGTTTATGACCGCTCCATCACTGTCGCGGCTCTGGTGATTCCTATACTCTATATGCTCTGTACGCTATTTGCTATTGTTGTTCGGTATAATAAAATGCTCCGGCACGGGGAAGTGCGAGCACAGCAGCAGGACTTCTTTTCCGACCTTTTCTATAACCGATTCATTGTCAATGTTTTCAGCGACTGTCTTTATGAAATCTGCGATTTGCCTGGCCTGCTCTTGTTTAAAACCGCGTGTCGTAATAGCCGGAGTGCCGATTCGCAATCCGTTAGGATTCATCGGTGGGGCCGGGTCGCCGGGTATTGTGTTATAATTGGTGACAATTCGGGCCCTGTCCAGGGCTTTTGCGAGTTTCTTGCCGGGTATGTTTTTGCTTCTCAAATCGATTAAGATAAGATGATTGTCCGTCCCGCCGGTCACAAGATCGAAACCATCTTCCAGCAGCTTTTCCGCCATGGCTTTTGCGTTTTTAACTATTTGCCCTGCGTAGGCGACAAACTCCGGGGTATCAGCTTCGGCCATTGCCACGGCGATGGCGGTCATTGTGTGCATATGAGGCCCGCCCTGCAGACCGGGGAAAACCGCCTTGTCCACCTTCTTTGCGTGTTCTTCCTTGCACAGCAGCATCCCGCCGCGAGGGCCCCGAAGCGTTTTATGTGTCGTGGTAGATACAACGTCGGCGTAGGGGATGGGACTTTTATGTATACCGGCGACGACAAGACCTGCAATGTGGGCAATATCGCTGACCAGGCACGCACCGACTTTTTTGGCAATTTGGCCGAAGATTTCAAAGTCGATTTCCCTCGGGTACGCGGTGGCGCCGGAAATGATTATTTTCGGACGGTGTTTATTAGCAAGCTTTTCAATTTCGTCGAAGTCCAGCATGCCGGTTTCGGTATTCACCGGGTACGGGACGGAATTATAAAATTTGCTGGTGAGCGAGACTTTCCAGCCGTGCGTCAGGTGCCCGCCGTGAGAAAGGGACATTCCCATAATCGTATCGCCGGGATTTATCAGTGCGGCATAGGCGGCCATGTTTGCAACTGAGCCCGAATACGGCTGGACATTTGCGTGGTCGGCTTTGAATAATTTCTTCGCACGCTCCTGGGCCATTCTTTCGATAAGGTCGGTCACTTGCTGGCCTTCGTAGTATCTTCTGCCGGGGTAACCCTCGGCGTATTTGTTGGTCAGGCAGCTTCCACTGGCCAACATAACGGCTTTGGATACATAGTTTTCCGAGGGGATCAGTCGGATTGAGCCGCTCTGGCGTGCCGCTTCCTGACGTATCAGCTCACAAATCTGCGGGTCATACTGTTCGAGAGCATTTATCATATTCTTTTCTCCGTAATCGGCCTTTATTCAGGTTGTTTTCATGTTTCCCAACGCAGAATCATACGCTTTGGATTTTTATAGCACAGCTTTAGTTTTTGTACAAGTATTTATTTGTTGACAAATTTTAGCCGAAGACTACTATAGATAAGTTTAACTATGTATGAAATACTGATTTGGTAAGAACTTATGCCGGAAGAAGATAATCAAGCAGCGGCCAGGGCCAAAGCTTTTTTTGACAAAGCCAGGAAGGTAGCTGAGACGAAGAATTTCGATTACGCTATCGATATGTATCTCCAGGGTCTGCAATACGCCCCTGATGCGCTGACAGAGGGCCATTTGCCGCTGGCCGAACTGGCTCTGCACAGGCAGGGATCCGGCAGCAAAAAGCCTTCGATGATGGAGCGCGTCAAACGTCTGCGAGGCAAAACACCGCTGGAACAGATGCTGAATGCCGAATATCTTTTCACGAAGGATCCGGACCACCTGCCGTACGCCGAGGCGATGCTGAAGGCTGCGGTAGCCGGCGGCTATAACAAAACAGCGGGCTGGATTGCCAACCTGATCTTTCAGAATGCCAATGCATCACGGAATCCGTCGGCGCAAACATATATCCTGTTAAAAGAAGCTTATAGTTCCCTTGGCCAATTTGACAAGGCCATTGCCGCGATTCAGCGTGCAGCCAGACTTCGGCCCGACGACGGTGCACTGGCGGATGAGTTCAAGAACCTCTCGGCCGAGCTGACTATGGCCAGGGGCAAATACGACTCCGAGGGCGATTTCAGGAAATCCATTAAAGACCGTGAAAGCCAGGAAAAGCTTCAAGCCCAGGCCGCCGTTATCAAAACGGAGGACTACCGCGTTAAAGCAGTCGGTGATGCGAGAAAAAAAATAGCTCAGAATCCGAATCTCCCGGCGAATATATTTGAATTGGCCGACGCTCTTTCGGGCCTGGAAACCGACCAGGCCGAAAACGACGCTATATCGCTGTTGGAAAATACATATACGGCAAGAAACGATTTCAGTTTCAAGCGGCGGGCCGGACTGCTCAGGATTCAACAACTCAAGAGAAAACTAAGAGAAGCAAAGGCCGCTCTTTCGGCTAATCCCAATGATGCCCAGGCTAAAACCGCACTCGAACAGCTAACGGCACAATTTAATAGTACTGAATTGGAGCATTACGGGCTCTGTGTGGAGAATTATCCGACCGACCTTGGGGCCAAATACGAATACGCCCTTCGTTTATGCCGGAACAAACAATACAACGAAGCGATACCTCTGTTCCAGGAATCGCAGAAAGATCCGAGGCGGAAGATTGCGGCAATGAACAAAATAGGCTACTGCTTTTCCATGAAAGGCTGGCTTGCCGATGCAATTGACGTTTACGCCCAGGCGATAGAATCCCACGAGACAAAAAATGATGCCATAGGCAAAGAATTGAGGTATAATCTGGCCAGAGCTTACGAACAGAAGGGTGATGCCGACAAGGCACTTGATATATACCGCAAAATAGCTCAGAGCGACTTCGCATACAAAGACGTCAGCCAGCGGGTAGACAAACTAAGAAGTGAACAAACAAAACCAGACTCTGAATAAGAATTTGTAAATAGAACAATAACAATTATTAGGAGAATACAGTGGCACATTCGTTACAGGCTAAGAAAAGAGCAAAACAGAACGCGAAAAGCAGGACGACTAATCGCGCACGTAAAAGCCAGGTGAAGACACAAATCAAGCATCTCGAGGCTGCCCTGGACAAAGGCGACGTCGAGGCGGCAAGCGAGCAACTCAGGCTCGTCACAAAGAAGCTGGACAAAACGGCCTCGACAAGCACCATGCACAAAAATACCGCCGCCCGAAAGAAATCACGTCTTGCCAGGAAACTTAACAGCCTCAAGGCAAAAAAGGGCTAATCATCTCGGATTTCGTGAAGCGCTAAGTGTCAAGAGCCAGGGAAGGTACGAAGCGGACATGTCCGTCCCCGTTGGTCGGATAAGCTTCACTAAATATGCCGGAAATATACAAAAACCAAATAATCAAGCTATTGAAGCACACCGATTACGAGCCGCTCAAGCTGTCGCAATTAGCCAAAACGTTAGGCGTCGGCTCGGAAGACTATCCGGAGTTCAAAGATGCTTTTAACCAGCTTCGGCAAGCCGGGCATGTAGTGGTCGGTGCGCGCAATCTGGTAAGCCTGCCCGCTTTGGCCGGCCAGATTGTAGGGACGTTCAGGGCCAATCCGAGAGGATTCGGCTTTATCATACCTCTCGAACCGAACTCGCACGGCGATTTATTCATACCGCCGAACGCTAAAGGCGACGCAATGACCGGCGACATCGTCATTGCGAAAGTTAAAAGGCAAGGCAAACGCGGCGGCGAAATGCGCTGCAGCGGTGAAATCATCGAAGTGCTCGAACGGGCACAGAACAGATTTGTCGGAACCATGGTGAAACATCCGGAAGCATGGCTTGTTCAGCCGGACGGCAAGAGCTTCGTCGACCCGATTTCCGTCGACGATATCGGCGCAAAAGGGGCCAGGGAAAAGGATAAAGTCGTCGTCGAGATACTTTCATATCCGACGGAGAAATATCTTGCTCGCGGCGTCATCGTCGAGGTTCTCGGCAAAGCGGGACGATACGATACCGAGATTAAATCGATAATCCACCAGTACCACCTTCCGGGCCGGTTCGAAGCCGACTGTATTGAACAGGCCCGCCGGGCCGCCGCCCACTTCAATCCAGAAAAGCCGTCAAGCCGGCAGGATATCACGGATAAAGTCATAATTACGATCGACCCGCCGGATGCGAAGGATTTCGACGATGCGATTAGCATCGAAAAAGATGCCCGCGGCAACATGGTCCTGGGGGTTCACATCGCCGATGTCAGTCAATTCGTCACAGAGGATTCTCCTCTGGATATCGAAGCGAAGGCTCGCGGAAATAGCGCCTATCTGCCCGGCAAAACAATCCCGATGCTGCCGGAGATATTAAGTAACGGCATTTGCAGTCTCCAGCCCGACCAGAAACGATTCGCCAAAAGTGCGTATATAACTTACGACCGGCAGGGAAATATCCTGGCCCGCAGTTTCGCCAATTCAATTATATGCTCAAAGCAGCGTTTGACTTACCTGCAAGCCGACAGGATTTTGAAAGGCCACACAAAAGACGCCGGGCCCGAAGTGATCGAGCTGCTCAATGATATGGAGACACTCAGCCGGGCAATCGAACAGCGCAGGAGGAAAAATGGAATGTTACACCTGGACCTGCCGGAGACTGAGCTGGTATTCGACAAATCAGGCCGGGTAGTGGACGCCCACCCCGCAGACGACAGCTATCCACATACGATAATCGAGATGTTTATGGTCGAGGCCAACGATTCGGTAGCCTCGCTTTTCGACAGGCTTAACATCCCCTTCATGCGGCGGGTTCATCCCGAGCCGGATGCCATGAGCATGAAAAATCTCGCAAGACTCGTGAAGGCATTCGGTTTTACTCTACCGCGAAATCCGGACCGCAAGGTCGTTCAGGATCTATTAGCCGCTGTAAAGGGTGCCGACAGTTCTTTCGCCGTGAACCTGGCAGTTCTGCGAAGCTTCGAGAAGGCTCAGTATGCCCCGCTGCATATCGGCCATTATGCGCTGGCTTCCACGCATTATTGTCACTTCACCAGCCCGATCCGCCGTTATGCGGACTTGATGGTGCACCGCGCATTAGAACGTTATCTGCAAAACGAGTCGCCCCGGAAAGAACAAGAACAGAACCTGGTCGAGACAGGCAAACATATCACCTTCACCGAGCAGAGGGCTGAGGATGCCGAAAGGGAGCTGAGAACCGTATTAACATTGCAACTGCTGAGCAAAAAAATCGGCGAGCAGCTCGACTGCATCGTGACCGGCCTGACGGGCTTCGGCTTATTCGTGCAGTGCAGGAAGTTCGGCATCGAAGGCCTTATCAGGATGGCAGCTTTGGGGCCCGACCACTGGAAATACAACGAAAAGACCCAATGTATCGCCGGCGAACGTTCCGGCCGCAGCATACGCCTGGGCCAGGCGATGAAAGTACGTATCGTCTCAGTGAACGTCCCGGCTCGTCAGCTCGACGTCAGTCCCGTCGAGCTTTTGGCGAAAGAGTCAAAGCAGCAAACCAAAAGCAAAGCCCGGAAAAAGCAGCCAAAAAAGAAACGAAAAAAACGAAAATAAAACGATTTCCTAACATATAATTCAAAGGCCATATTTACGAAAACAGGAGAAAGAGCTTTGGCCGTAAAAGTTATTGGAATTATTGGCAGTTATCGAAAAGGAAAGACTATCGACAGTGCTGTATCGGAGGTTCTTGAAGGAGCCAAGGCCGGGGGAGCTGAAACGAAAAAAATCAACCTGCTTGACAAGCATATTGAGTTTTGCACGAATTGCAGAAGCTGCACACAGAAAAAAGTCGAGGGCAGGAGAGGTAAATGTGTACACAATGATGATATGGACGGCATTATGACGGAGATTGACGATGCCGATGCAGTGGTGCTGGGATCCCCGGTCAACTTTGGTACTGTTACGGCACTTATGAAAAGATTTATTGAAAGGCTGATTCCTTACGGGTACTGGCCGTGGGGCGAGGCTTTAGCGCCCGTGAATCGAATAGTCAAAGCGGACAAAAAAGCAGTAATCGTAGCATCGAGCGCATGCCCAGCATTTCTCGGCAGAATTTTGATGCCGGGCGCACTGGGCACATTGAAAAAGGCTGCGAAGGTCATGGGGGCAAAGGTAACAAAGTCGCTCTACTTCGGTCCGGTTGCCGCAAAAGAAGATTCACAGTTATCTGAGAAAGCACTGCTCAAAACGCGCAAGGCCGGGGAAGAAATCGTCCGACAGATCCAGGCAAACAGATAAAAAGATCGCACAAATGCAAGCAAATTCATTCATTTATTGACATCAGTTATCAATTTTGTCATACTGGCTGGTTTCTGGTATATGAATTAATGAATGATTCCTGGTTTATTGGAGTAACATATGAGAGCATCTGAGATGCGAAAAGGTCAGACCGTTAAGATTGACGGCAAATTGTACGCAATTGTGGATTATCAGCACGTCAAATTGGGCAAAGGCGGTGCGGTTTATCAGACAAAGTTAAAAAGTTTGACCGATGGCTCAATTCAAAATATTCGCCTGCGCTCAGAGGAAATAGTTGAGGAAGCCTTTCTGGACAAGAGGACATACGAATACCTTTACTCATCCGGAAGTGAGCACATTTTGATGGATACGACGACCTACGACCAGATTACCCTCGATGACGATGCGTTCGGCGACGGCGCGAAATATCTCAAGCCGAACAGCAAACTACAGGTCAGCCTGTACGAGGGCAAGCCGGTGGTTGTGACCCTGCCCAATACGGTCGATCTGGAGATAACCGACACGCCGCCGGAGATAAAGGGCGCTACGGCGACAAATCAAAACAAGCCAGCAACGCTCGAAACCGGTCTTGTTGTGCAGGTGCCGCCTTTTATCAAGCTCGGCGAGCTCATCCGCGTAGATACGCGTACCGGTGAGTACTTGACGCGCGTGAAATAACGGCACTTTTTATGTCATTCCCGCGTAGGCGGGAATCCATATCATAACGATTGTGGATCCCTGCTTCCACAGGAATGACAGGAAAAAACGATGGTATTAGATAAAGTAAGCAAGTCACTCGTAAAAGTTTTCGGCTCTCGCAATGAGCGGCTGGTCAAGACCTATTCAATCATCGCACAGCAGGCAAGCGAATTCGAAGAGCAGACCAAAAAGCTCGACGATGAGGCTCTAAAGGCAAAGACCGCCGAGTTCAAGGCCATGATAAAATCGGGCACAAGACCCGAGGAGATTCTTCCCGAGGCATTCGCGGTTGTTCGCGAAACAGCAAGACGAAATGTCGAGATGCGACATTTCGATGTGCAGCTTATAGGCGGCAACGTCCTCTACGAGGGAAAGATAGCCGAGATGGCTACCGGTGAAGGTAAAACCTTAGTAGCAACCCTGGCGGCATATCTCGTCCATCTGACCGGAAGAAAGGTCCACATCGTTACGGTCAACGATTATCTGGCCAAGCGAGACGCAGAATGGATGGGGCCGGTCTATGAAGCCCTGGGCATGACCGTAGGCGCGATCCAGGCGGATATGGACAGCACCGGCGACGAAAGAAAAGCTCAGTACGCCTGTGATATTACCTACGGTACAAATAACGAGTTCGGCTTCGATTATCTCCGCGACAACATGAAAACCTCGATCGAGCAGATGGTACAGGGGCCGCTGGAATATGCCATAATCGACGAAGTCGATTCGATTCTTATCGACGAAGCCAGGACGCCGCTGATTATTTCCGGCCCGGCCTTCGATGATGTCACCAGGTATAATAAGGCCGACCATGTGGCGAGAAAGCTGATAAGTCTTCAAAGCAGCTACGACCGCCTCAAAAAACAAATTGATTCGGCAGAGCGAACCATCGCCAACGCCCAGGGCGAGCTGGCCGAAGCGAAAAAGGCCAAAGACAGCAAGCGAATCGAAAAGGCTCAAAAGGCAATCGAGAAAAGCGAAGCAGAGATCGATGCAGCCCAGGCCAGGCTGACAGGCGCCACACAATATTACGAAGTTGAAATCGACAAGAAAGCCGCGCATCTGACGCACGAAGGCGTGGGAGCCGCCCAGGAAATCGCCGGTGTCGGTTCGTTTTTCACCGGCTCGAATATGGAATGGCCGCACCTTCTGGAGCAGAGTCTGCGGGCACACGTCACCTTCGAGCGGGAAAAAGACTACGTCGTCATGGAGGGCAAGGTCATCATCGTTGACGAGTTCACCGGCCGGTTGATGCACGGCAGGCAATGGTCCGACGGGCTCCATCAGGCGGTCGAGGCAAAGGAAGCCGTCAAAGTAAAAGAAGAAAGCCAGACACTCGCCACTATCACATTGCAGAATTTCTTCAAACTCTACGAGCAGATAGCGGGAATGACCGGCACCGCCGCTACCGAGAGCGAAGAGTTCATGAATATCTACAAGCTCGAAGTTATTGTAATACCTACCAATAAACCCTGCAT
>DQCG01000570.1:16268-18893 GCA_003533825.1 Phycisphaerales bacterium | reverse complement strand
AGTATGTAATGAGAATCATGGTAAGCCGGCGACAAGGTACTCAACTTTGTGCTTGTTGTCCTGGGGACTCCTGACGGAGAATAACTCTAACAACTCTTTGAAGTCGTTGTGAATCTCCATAATATTCACGTCTGAGGGCATCGACCGCCGCCAGGCGTTCTTCGGGAGGCCGGCTGAGCCAGTACTCAAGATTCTGCCTGATTTCCGAGAAGTTATCTAAATCATGTTTCTGTCCGGTTTTGCGAATCATGGTATCTACTTCTCTAATTGATCCGCATCAAGACGATCCTTGTCTCGGCCCGTCGCTCGTTTGTTTTTAATCAGATCGCCGAGAGACAGGATCGGGATAGACAAGCCTTCGATTTCGACGATTTGCCGTTGCTCATAAGCGTCATCAAATCCTACTCCGCTTATTGTGGTTATGATATCAATCCGGCGGGGTGCGACGCCGATCTGGAAAACGACGCCGGGCGTGGCAAACGTAGTCTCATCAATCTCATGGAGCGGGGCACCGAATGCCGCCATTGAGCGATAGACCAACTCAGAGTTCTCGGCCGACGGCTCGACCCAGATATCGATGTCGCCCGTCGCACGAGGGTATCCGTGCGCCCCCATCGCATAGGCGCCGACCAGGAGGAACTTAACGCCGTTGTCCAACAAGACTTGCAACATGTCTTTGTAATCGCTGTTGAGCACAGTCCTGCCCTCTCAAAGACCACAGTTCGGCGGTCAGCTCCCACATCATGCCCAGGCGCTCGGCCGGTGACGCATCCACGAAGTTATCGTCTTCGTCGCTCAGTTTCCTTAGTCTGGTCCGGTCTTTCTGAAGTCTAATCATACTTGTATTATACCATAAGCAAGCAGCTTGTGCTAATCAAACCACTCATCTTTTGTATCAAACGGCGGGATGCAGACGTTTATGATTCTCATTTTACCTACGGCCCGGTGGCGGCAGCCGGGTTTGATGAAGATGGCAGTAAAAGGCTCAACCGGTATTTTTTCGCCGTCCAGCTCCATTTGGCCGGAGCCTTCGAGGACGAGATAGATTTCGGTCAGTTTTTTATGGTAATGCACCCGCGAATCCTCCCGGATATCGACGATGTGCATTGTGGCAGTGGAATTGTCCGGGCCGGCAAAAGCCCTTTTTGCAAAGCCGCAGGGACACTTAACTTCGTCAATCTCGCTAAAACGTGCTATCTTATAGTTTGCCATACTTCATCCTTCCAGAATTCCAGGTCTCCCGTTTGCGGGCTCTAAAAACAGTTGAATTCTCTATCGAACCGTTGTATATTCTGCCCTAAGTGTGTGATTTTATCAAGATTTGAATGAACTTGTTCTAAGGAAGCATATTTAAGCAAGAAGGAAGGTATAATGAGTGATTTATTCGACTTAAAAGACAAGACAATCGTAATTACCGGTGGCGGCGGCGTTTTGTGCAGTACGATGGCTTTGGCACTGGCCGAGGCCGGTGCGAAAATCGCCGTGCTGGACTTAATTGAAGCCGCGGCGGCAAAAATTGCCGATCAGATTAATTCCGCGGGCGGCCGGGCTATCACGGTTAAGTGCAACGTGCTCGATAAGGCGAGCCTTCAAACCGCCCTCGAGAAAATTAACGCCGAACTCGGCAAAATCGACATCCTGATCAACGGGGCCGGCGGTAACAAAAAAGAAGCCACTACGTCGCCCGACCTGTCCTTTTTCGACCTGCCGAGCGAGGCCCTTCAGTTTGTCTTCAACCTGAACTTCATAGGGACATTACTGCCGAGCCAGGTCTTCGGCAAGGAAATGGCCGAAAGCGGAGGCGGGATAATACTGAATATTTCCAGCATGTGTGCATTCAGTCCCCTGACCAAGATCCCCGGGTATTCGGCGGCCAAGGCCGCGGTAAGCAACTTTACGCAGTGGCTGGCTGTGCACGTTAACCAGAACTATTCCAAAGACATCCGCGTAAACGCAATAGCGCCGGGATTCTTCCTGACCGAACAAAACCGCTTCCTGCTGACCGACGAGAAAACCGGCAAGCTTACCGCCCGCGGCAAGACAATTATCGATCATACACCGATGGGAAGATTCGGCCAGCCCGAAGAACTGATTGGAACCGCAATGTGGCTGCTGAGCGATGCGGCGAAATTCGTCACCGGTATAGTTGTCCCCGTCGACGGCGGATTCTCGGCTTTCAGCGGAGTCTGATTCGTTATGCGTTCTGCGTACTTCGTGACGCGTCAGGCAAAAAACAATGAATACGATACAAGAGAAAACGATAGCCGAAATTGATCCGGCAAAACCTTTGAAGGATTTCGAGCCCCAACACGAATTCTTCGTCGGCATAGATTCCGACGGCAGTGCTTTCGATACGATGGGAATCAAGCAGCGCGAATGTTTTTGCCCCTGGCTGATTGCCTGCTTCGGCTTACAGCCGGTCGCCGAGGCGGCCCGCGAATGCAAGGAATTCGCGGATCTGTTTTCCAGAACGCGGGGTGCAAACCGGCACAAAACCACCAAACGAATCATTACCGAGCTGCTGCCGGATCATCCGATGACAAAAGCCAGGGGATTCGAAGTTCCCCAATACCCGCATTACTTCGCATGGGTGGACGATCCTAAAAGCCTGCTCAGTAACGACGG
>DQCG01000570.1:0-16172 GCA_003533825.1 Phycisphaerales bacterium | reverse complement strand
GCACTCACCTGGAGCGAGCGTGTCAACTGGGCCATCGGGGAAACCGTCAAGGACATGCCGCCATTTCCGCACGTGCGCCGGTCGCTGGAAAAAATCCAGCCCTTAGCCGACGTGATTGTCGTTTCGGGTACGCCTGATGAAGCTCTCAAACGCGAATGGCAGGAGCACGACATCGCTAAATACGCCGCCGTCATTGCCGGCCAGGAAATGGGCACAAAAGCCCGGCACCTGAGCTATGTCGCAAAGGGCAAGTACGAGAAGAACCACATCCTGATGATCGGCGATGCCCCGGGTGACATGGAAGCCGCCGGGGCCAACGATGCTTTGTTCTACCCAATCAATCCCGGCGACGAAATCGAATCGTGGAAGCGTTTTTGCAATGAAGCGTTCGGCAAATTCATCAGCGGCGAATATGCCGGCGAGTACGAAGAAAAACTCATCAAGAAATTCGACTCGTACCTACCGGAGCTGCCGCCCTGGCAACAAAGTAATGCTTAAACAGTAAAGCTTAAGAAAGAAATATGAACAATGGTAATCGAACGACAAAATAAAGAGGCTTGTGTCGATATAGAGCTGGCGCATGAAGCGGTTGGCGAGTTCTTCGCCCGGAACGATTACTCCGGCAAACGAATCCTGCTGATAATCCCGGACAATACGCGGTCGGGCCCTATCGGCGAGATATTCAAAATCATCTACGAGTTCCTGGGCCCAAAGGCCAGGGCGGTCGATTGCCTGGTTGCCCTGGGGACCCACCAGCCGATGAGCGAAAAGCAGATTTGCACCAGGCTCAGTATGACGCCGGAAGAGCGTAAGGGCAAATACGCCGCGGTAAAATTCTTCAACCACGAATGGGAAGATCCGCAGACGTTCACTTCCATCGGCAAAATCTCCGCCGACGAAATCGAGCAGATCAGCGACGGTTTGTTTGCCGAAGAAGTTGACGTGTCAATCAATAAGTTGCTCTTCGAGTACGATGAATTTTTTATCTTAGGCCCCGTGTTTCCACACGAGGTCGTGGGCTTCTCCGGTGGGCACAAGTACATCTTCCCCGGTATATCCGGCGACGATATCATCCACTTCTTCCACTGGCTTGGCGCCGTTGTAACCAATCCGCTGATAAACGGTAGCAAATGGACACCGACGCGAAAGGTCGTTGAAAAAGCAGCGTCTTTGATTACGATGCCGCACAAGCTTTTCGCCATCGTCGCGCTGGAAGATGAACTCAAGGGAATCTTTATCGGCGACGTGGCTGAAACATGGGAAAAGGCCGCGGATTTGTCCGAGCAGGTGCATATCACGTACAAGGACAACCCGTACAACACGATTCTCGGCATCGCCCCGGAAATGTACGATGATATCTGGACCGCGGGCAAGGTCATGTACAAACTTGAGCCGATTCTCGCCGACGGCGCCACGCTGATTATTTATGCCCCGCATATCACCGAGATTTCATACACACACGGCAAATGGCTCGACAAAATCGGGTACCATACCCGCGACTATTTCCTCAAACGAATGGAGCAATTCGCCGGAGTTCCCAGGGGAATCATGGCCCATTCGACCCACGTTAAGGGCATCGGTACCTTCATCGACGGCGTAGAAAAACCGCGAGCCAACATGGTGCTCGCCACCAGTATAAGCAAACAACGCTGTGAAAAAGTAAACCTTGACTATATGAATCCGAATGATATAAATATAGCCGACTACGAGAATAGAGAAGACGAAGGAATTCTTGTCGTGCATCATGCCGGTGAAGTCCTGCACCGTTTGTCTAACGGCTATATTCCGACAATACCAAAACAATAAATACCTGCCTCGTACAACAAGATACGAGAAACAAAACGCGAAAGGAGTTTTAGAAAATGACAAAAGCTGATATAGGCCTCATAGGCCTGGCGGTAATGGGTGAAAACTTGATTCTGAATATGGAAAGCAAGGGCTTCACGGTAGCCTGTTTCAACCGAACCGTATCGAAAGTGGACAGGTTTATCGAAGGCCGTGCAAAGGATAAGAATATCATCGGCTGCCACAGCATCGAAGAGCTGGCCGACAACCTTGAAAAACCCCGCAAGATTATGCTGATGGTCAAGGCAGGCGAAGCGGTCGACGCCTTCATCGACAAAGTGCTGCCCCATCTCGAAGACGGCGACATTATCATCGACGGCGGCAATTCGCACTTCCCCGATACGATGCGGCGCACCGAATACGTCGAGAGCAAGGGCAAGCTCTACATCGGCACCGGCGTCTCGGGCGGCGAGGAAGGCGCCCTGCTCGGCCCGTCGATTATGCCGGGCGGCTCACCGCCGGCATGGGAGCACGTCGGACCCATTTTCCAGGCGGTATGCGCCAAGACCGAAGACGGAGAACCATGCTGCGAATGGGTCGGCGAGAACGGTGCCGGACACTTCGTCAAAATGGTCCATAACGGCATCGAGTACGGCGACATGCAGATGATTTGCGAAACCTACCAGATGATGAAAGAAGGCCTCGGCATGACCAACCAGCAAATGCACGAGTGCCTTACCGAGTGGAACAAGGGCGAACTCGATTCCTACCTGATCGAAATCACGCGCGACATTCTCGGCTATAAGGACGAAGACGGCAATGATGTAATCGACCTTATCCTCGACACGGCAGGCCAAAAGGGAACAGGCAAATGGACCGCCATCGAGGCGCTGAATCAGGGCCAGCCCCTGACGCTCATCGGTGAAGCCGTGTTTGCACGCTGCCTGTCCGCCTTGAAAGATGAACGCGTCGCCGCATCGAAGGTCCTCTCGGGCCCGAAGCCAAAATTCACCGGCGACAAAAAAGCCTTCCTCGACGACTTGCGGCAGGCCCTCTACGCCTCGAAAATCGTCAGCTACGCACAGGGCTACCAGTTAATGCGAGCGGCTGCCGCCGAATACAAATGGAACCTGAATTACGGCGGCATCGCCCTGATGTGGCGGGGCGGCTGCATAATCCGCTCGGTCTTTTTGGGCAAAATAAAGGATGCTTTCACCAAGAATCCCGAACTGACCAACCTGCTACTCGATCCGTTCTTCAAGGATGCAGTCGAGAAGGCCCAGCCCGCATGGCGTCGGGTTGCGACTACCGCGATCGAAATGGGTATTCCAATGCCGGCGATCAGTTCTGCCCTGACATTCTATGATGGTTATCGCCACGACCGTCTGCCGGCGAATCTTTTGCAGGCACAGCGGGATTATTTCGGCGCCCATACATACGAGCGGGTCGATAAACCGCGAGGCGAATTCTTCCATACGAACTGGACCGGCCGGGGCGGAGATACCGCTGCTTCGACTTATGTAGTCTAACGCCAGGGATCACAATCGATGTACGACAGTCTCAGGATGCAATCCGTGCAGTCGCCGATCATCCCGGTGGTCGGCGAGTTGATTCGCAGCAATCCCGGCACGATTTCGCTCGGCCAGGGTGTTGCCTATTACGGCCCACCGCAGCAGGCAATCGAGGCCATCCAAAAGTTCCTGGCCGACCCTGAAAACCATAAATATAAGCTTGTGCAGGGCATCCCGGATTTGCTGGAAGCAATCGAACATAAGCTGGAAATCGAGAACAAAATATACCTGGACGGCAGCCGAATCGTCGTAACAGCCGGAGCGAACATGGGATTTGTCAACGCCGTACTCGCAATCACCGATCCGGGCGATGAGATTATTCTCCAACTGCCGTACTATTTTAATCACGAGATGGCGGTGGCGATAGCCGACTGCAAAGTTGTCTGCGTACCGACCGATAACGACTACCAGTTGCAACCGGAGGCAATCGCCGCCGCTATCACGGACCGGACCCGGGCCGTCGTTACGATATCGCCCAACAATCCGACCGGAGCGGTATATCGCGAATCGGACTTGCGAAAGGTCAATGAAATCTGCCGCCGCAACGGCATCTACCATATCAACGATGAAGCCTATGAATATTTCACTTACGATGGCGCCGAGCATTTCTCGCCCGGCTCGATTGCCGGCGCCGGCGGCCATACTATCTCGCTGTTTTCTCTTTCCAAGGCTTACGGTTTTGCGAGTTGGCGAATCGGCTGGATGGTCATCCCGCAGCATCTCTTCATGCCGATCCGAAAGATTCAGGACACAATCCTGATTTGCGCTCCGGTCATCTCACAATGGGCTGCGGTCGGAGCAATGCAGGCGGGCTGGGAATATTGCCAACAAAAACTCGAAATGACCACCGAAATCCGCCGGATTCTGTTGAACGAACTGGCCGGCATAACCGATTTGGTCACGGTCCCTCGCGCCGATGGAGCGTTCTATTTTCTACTGCGAGTACACAAAAACACGAATCCGATGGGCCTTGTCAAGCAACTAATCGAACGGCACAAAGTCGCCGTCATTCCCGGCATGACTTTCGGCATGCAAGATAAATGCTACCTTCGTGTGGCATACGGCGCTCTCCAGAAAGAAACCGCCGCCGAAGGCATCGGAAGGCTCGTGAGTGGATTGAAACAAATCTTATGAGCGATAATTTGTTGTGCTTTGAACTTCAAATATAAGTTACGGCACCTGTTGCGGTGCCATCCGGTTCTAAATGCCCGGGCTTTTGACGGTTTTTCTCACGGGTTGCTCATGCCACTAAAGTCCTGGACGCGAAAAGCTTCTTCTGTCAGCTCCATACTGACAATCTGTGAGGGCGACAAAGCCAGGAAATTGCTGCCCTTCTCGGCCTCTAAATCCCACAGATAATAACAGTCCATCTCATCTCCGGCAGCAAGGCCCTTGCTGTAATGCAACGGGGCACACAGACTTACTACTTCCCGGCGATGTTTCCTGCTGAAAAATGTCAGTTCGAGTCTTTTCTCCTGCTCAATTCCCTGAATAAAAACGTCATGGTCCCTATGCACAGTGTTCACTCCTTATAATAGGCTACCGAAGGCGCGAAACAACGTATGGATGGTTCGCAAACCACCACTACCCGCGCCTCCGGCGCCACCGCACCTAAAACTTCCGAAAACAACATTCTCACAGCAAAACCTTTTTTTAGCGCAAAGATTCTTCGCATATTTACGCACTCATATTTCACAGCGTTTCTCGATGGGTAAATGTTGATAACAAAATTGGAATATTTTAAATATTTTTCCCCAATCGGCTTTTTTAGGCCAAAATCGTTGTTTTACTTTTAAAATTTACTCGATACTCAGGGAAAAAAAGGGGATATTCTCACGGAATTTCGATTTATGATTGCCAATTTGCCGTTTCCAGCTTAAAATCATCCATCGAAAATCTGAAATTTCAAATTGCTCTACCACCTTATTCCACATCATGTTAATTATTGAGGATTTTATAGCAAATGACGGAATCTGACAGTCGAATAGGCGTTATTTTCGATCTTGACGGTGTGCTGGTCGATACCGGTTGGGCACACAAGCAATCGTGGTACGATCTGGCCGAAAAAGAAGGCTTTTCAATGACGGATGAGTTCTTTTACAGCACCTTCGGCATGCAAAACTACATGATAATCCCAATGTTGCTCGGCAGGGATGCGTCTTCAGGCGAAGTCGGCCGGCTTTCCGACTGGAAAGAACAGCGGTATCGCGAGCTTATAGCCGAGAAACTGGCCCCGGCGGAGGGAGCAAAATCGCTGCTCATCGAGTTAAAGAGCGAAGATTTTCTACTGGCGGTCGGCTCATCGGCGCCGCGGGCAAACCTGGAGCTTGTTTTAGAGCGTACGGATTTGCGGGATTATTTCGATGCCTACGTTACCGGCCAGGATGTAACCAACGGCAAGCCGGCGCCGGATACTTTTCTCAAGGCCGCCGAAAAACTCTCACTCAGCGCCGAGAGTTGCGTAGTCGTGGAGGATGCCGTCCAGGGCGTAGAGGCCGGCAAGGCCGCGGGCATGCCGGTCGTAGCCGTAACGACAACGAGAAGCCGGGCGGACCTGCATAGAGCGGATATAATCGTCGACAGCCTGGCTCAATTACAGGCCCGGCAATTCGTTGATCTGCTTCAAAACCGAAAAGATTAACACCCTTCGACTCTCCGTAAGGAGTCCCAAGGACCGCTCAGGGTGAAGAGTGGGGCCTTCATGCCGAGCGGAGACGAAGCACTCCGCAGGACACCTGACGGTGGAGCGAAGACAAGGCATAAGCTCATTGTTCATCAACGAACGACGAACACAAAACAATGAACTAATCTTTATTCAAGTTCGAGCTTCAGCTCGTGTATAGACCAGTTCCAACTGTCGGATGAGCCGGTCTGCAGGATCTTAACGAATCTGGTCCGTACAGATTTGCCGAACTTGATTTCGGTAATCGGATTGGTGCCCTTGCCGGTAATGACAGGTCTGCCCCAGCTTCCGCCGTCGAAAGAGACATAGACTTCATATCCGCGCGGATAATCATTAGACGAATTTCTGGTATCGAGAGTCAGGCCTTTTATAGTGCTCTCGACGCCGAGGTCCAGCACGAACCAGTCGCCGGGCTTCATCGCCCTGCCTGTGCTCCAACGACTTGAAAGCTCGCCGTCAAGGGCACGATTTGCATCGCCGTTGTCGCGTGAGGCTGTGGCTTTCAGGCTCTTGTTCAGCAGGGCCTCTTTTATTTTCTTTGAGGCCAGCTCGGCTTCGGCGGCAAGATCGCGATCCTTTTTCGCATTTTCCGCTAAGGCCAGCGCCTCTTCGCACGGATATTTTGGCAGGGCCGAGAGCACTGCTTTTTTCTCCTCGGGCCGCTTTGCGACGTCCATCGCCCCGGCCAGCAACTTGACCGTCACGGCCGCTCCGCGATTGGCGGGGATCCCAAGCAGCTTAATATAACCGCGAAGCGCCAGAACCCCGCTGGTAGAATCGCTATCGGTCTTCGCAATCTTCATCAAATCCGAAAGCGGTTCTGCATCGGGCCAGTCCGCCAGAGCGCGAATCGCAGCGGTTTTGACCTGATTAGCCCCGCTGAGCACCTGGCCGCGAACGGCTTCAAGCGCTTTCGGCCCGCCAATCCGCGAAAGCACAGTCAGCAAATGAGGTTTAGTCGTACGATTGGCTTTGGCCAGACCATTGATGACCGGCCCGGCATCCGGCGCTTCTCCCATAAGGGACACCTCACGGTGGAGCCGGACGACAATTGCGATCATCGCCCGCTCAATGTCGCCGCGATCCGCGTCATTTGCAGCCGCAAGCAGCATTGAAACCATAGCGGGCAAATCTTTTTGATTCGACAATACACCCAGGGCCTTGTAAGCCGCCTGACGAATCTCGCGATTATCGTCTTTCGCCAGAACGAATAAAACTTCAATCGCTTCGGTTTCACGACGTTTGGTAAGTGTTTCGATAACATTGATGCGAACCGAAGTATCGGCACGACTTTGCGCGACTCCAATCAGAGCGGCGGCAACGCCCGGACCCGACAGCCGGCCCAGAGAGTCCATCGCCGCTCTACCGGTTCTGTTACCGACAATGGAAACCTCGGCAAGAAGCTCGACGTTTGAAGCGCCGCCGAGAACAGCAAGCGCATCGATAGCGGCAAGACGAATAGACTCGTTGCCGCTGCGGACGGCTTTCGCGACATAAGGAGTGGCGGCCTTATCGCCACGGCCCTCGAGCGCGCTGAGCAGAACAACCTGGGCCTCGGGACTAAGCCCACCAAGCTGCTCAGCAAGGGCCTTAGTGATGGCTGTGCCGGGCATCTCGGTGATGAACTTTCCCGCCGCACGCTGCAAGTCGAGGTCCCGGTCCTTAAGCAGCGCCAGAATCAGAGGGACGGCCTTGTCCTTCTCGGCACGGACCAAACCTTTATAAGCGGCGACTCGAATCCATGTGCTGTTGGCCGGGGCAATCATCTCGCGATAGATTTGCACAGCCTGGCTTTCCTGACCTTCGGCGAGCATTTTGTCGGCGCACATCAGGTAGGCATTGTCACGCACAGACTTAAGGCTCGCCGGAACTCGGGCACGCGCCAGCGCGCCGGCCGCTTCCGAACCGCCGATTCTACCCAGAGATTCGATCGCGGCACGGGCAACATTCGTATTGCCGCCGGCAACAAGCCCCGCGATTGCGGGCACGGCTCGCTTCTCGCCCCGCTGGCCGAGAGAACCGATGACGCCGATCTTAAGATCGCCATCGAGTTTTGGCAGCGCCTCCCGCAGAGCGGCACCGGCCTTGGGTGCAGCCATATACTGCAGCGCAAACCTCGCCATATGCGACAACTCCTTGTCGGCAAGCATCTTTGCCAGGGCCGGCACGGATTTGGCCGAGCCGACGCGTCGCAGCATCCGGCAGATGAATTGCCTGCCGGCAAAGGTTGTTTTGGGTGATTCAAGAGCTTCAAGAAGTCTCACCTCGATTTGTGGAAATGATGAGCGCGGGACGTTGCGAATCTCTTCCTCAATAGTCGCCAGCGCCCGGCGGGTTTTGCCGAAATCATATTCCTGGATGGCGTCATAAGGAGCGGAAAGAATCGCACGCAGGCTGACCTTCTCGGCTGTGGGAAAGTCGTCAGGGACATCCACCTGTGTGACCCGTCCGGTTGCGGCCCACTCAGTGCCGCGCTGCAAGGTGACGATAAATCCGATACAGCGCATCTGCTCGGGGGCGTGACCGAGGACCGTGTGGAAAATGCGTCCCTTGCCGTAGCGGACGGTAAACAGCATCGTCTCATGCTCGCCAGTACCCCGCTTTGCCGGATCGGCGTAGGCGGTCGCCAAAATCGTCATATTCTTCGCCGGGCCTCGAAGCTTGCTGTAAAGCTCGTCGCTCGCGTGCATCCACTTTTCGGGAAGGCCCGCGGTGATAGCATGGTTCCGGTCTCTGATTATAACCTGGAATTCGTGCTGAGGGCCGTGTGTTCCGCCCGGGCCCGGGGAGTTGTCGAAGACGACCTTGCCGTCACGGTAGCGGACCATTGGCCCGGATTTTTCGTTCCGGCCGCCCCAGCCGCCGATAGCGATCATCTCGTTCCATTCTTTCCACTTGGGAAACGCATTGTCCGCCGCGTGGAAAATGACCAGGCCGCCGCCGTTATTCATGTACTTTACAAACGCATCCTGCGTCTCTTTCGGCCAATCGTCGCCGGTATAGTTGGCGACAATGACGTCGTACTTGCCGAAGTTCGGTTTGAAAGCATCCATCGGCTGTTTCTTAGCGGGCGAGGTCGCGACTTCGACAGTGAACAGGCCGGTTTCCTCCAGCAGGCTTTTGAGAACGGGTGTGGTGGCTTTCCAGTCATGGTTATTCTGGCCGTCGACGATCAGTGCCTTCAGCGGGCCTTTATTTTCTTTGCGCGTAAGATCCTGGATGCGGATATTGCGCCATTTGATTTTGTTGCCGGCTTGCTTGGAGCCATGAACCTGCAGGGCAATAAAACCCGTTGAGGTCATGTCATCCTTCAAGTCAGCGGCGGGAACGCCATTGACCCACGTTCGTATCCTGTCACCAACAGCCTCGATGCGGTAATGATTCCACTGGTTCTCCGTAGGGAGTCCCAAGGACTGCCTGAAGGCCTTGCGTGCAGCCGGATTTTTTGTTAGATCATTGATCCAGCCCCGGCGGGCCTCGTCGTAGATGCCGCCCGACCAGCAGCGCGGTGCCGTTGGCGGGGCGGGGCGACCATCGGCCATTAGGTTCTTGGGATTTTTCTTATAAGGCCCTGTTCCTGTGTCGATCTCGACCTGATAGCCGTGAACGCGGTAATCTTTGTAGTGCTTGAAGCTGTGGCTGCGAATCTGGATACCGGAATTCATACCTTGCTCGACGAGAAAATCCAGTTCCAGGATAAAATCGGTATAGTTCTTTTCGGTACAAAGGAAGCTGTTCGGCGTATTCAGGACCGTGGTTCCGACAATCATACCGTCCTCGACGGCGTATTTTGCCTTTCCGTTGCGCTGAATCCAGCCATTAAGGGTTTTGCCGTCAAAAAGATTCTCCCAGTCTTCGGATGCAAAGGACAATTCCGGCGGCAAAATATTCACCAAAACAAATGCAAGTAGAATCACGATATATCGTTTCATTATTATGCTCCTAATCTTTAATATTTAGAGAATCCATGGTTCCCGATACGACCGGCCGAGAAGCGAGCTTGCTTCCGGGTCGCCGATGATCTTTTCATTTTCGGGATCCCATTTTATTTTGCGCCCCGTGAGCATGGCGATTTCGCCAAGCAGGCCCACGCTGATAGAGCGAAAACCAACCTCCGCGGGGCAAATCGTAAGCTCCCGGCTCTTTACGCAGTCGAGGAAGTTCTGCTTATGGTCCCTGCTCTCGTAGAGCCTGATTTCGTTGGGGCCGATTTCTTCTCTTAGAATCTTCTCATCGGATGCGTTCAATCCACCGCGGTTAACGTGTATCCACCCGGTCTCGCCATACCACTTCGCTCCCTGGGTGATCTGTCGATTATCCGCAACGGTCATGACCGTCCCGTCGGCGTATGTGCAGGCGAACTTGTACTGGGTGGCCACGTTATAGAGCCCCTCGGTCGGATAGTTGCCTTTGCCCTCGATTTCCACCGGCCCGGTATAATCCCAGCCCATACCCCAGTGGGCGATGTCGATATGGTGTCCGGCCCAGTCGGTGAGCTGACCGCCCGAGTAATCCATGATCCATCGCCAGTCCCAGTGCGATACTCCACGGTACGGAACATAAGGTGCCGGCCCGAGCCAGAAATTCCAGTCGAGCCCTTCGGGGACCGGCATCACGGGTTTGACATCCGTACCGCCGCCGGAAGGCAGGCCGACTTCGACCTTTTTTATTTTGCCAATCCGGCCGTTACGCACGAGTTCACAAGCCCGGCGGAACTTATAATCGCTGCGCTGCTGACTGCCCGTCTGCCAGACCCGGCCGTAGCGATGGACCGCATCGCAGATGGCGCGCCCTTCCCGAATGGAACGAGCCAGCGGCTTTTGCCCGTGGATATCCAGGCCCGCCCTGGCTGCCGTGATAGCGGGGATCGCATGCCACTGATCGGGCAGAGCCAACTGCACGGCGTCAAGATCACCCCGGCCGATCAGCTCGCGAAAGTCATGATAGGCTGTGCAGTTTTTATTGCCGTACCTGTCGTCCACGATTTTTTTGGCCCTTTCACGATGGCCTTTATCGACGTCACAGACGGCCACCATCTGCACTTCCGACTTACTCAAAAAGCCCTGCATATCACCGGTGCCCTGCGAGCCGACGCCGATCGCCCCCATTATAATCCGATTGCTCGGTGAATTGGCGCCGAAAACCGATGACGGTACTATCGCTGGAATAGCAATAGTAGCTCCAGCGGCAGCGGTACCTTTCAAGAAACTTCTTCGAGTAATTAGACCTGTATTTTTCATAATGCTCTCCTAAATAGTATTCGCCGGGATCACGGATAAAAACTCAAACTTAATCCGATGCCCGGCATTATCGCAATATAGTACCAAAATTCTCGGATTTTACAATACCAATTACAGAATTTACCGAAGAGATCGCAACACCATAAGGCGTCCTCCGTAAGGAGTCCCAAGGACTGTGGAGGATCGCAGAGACTAATTTAATATTTTTCTCCGCATCCTCTGCGGTTAAACAATTACTCAATCAGAGATGGCTTAAGACTTTCAGCTCGTAGTACGTTCCTATGATTTCGAAACCTAATTTCTCGTACAGTGCAATTGCGGGAATATTATCCGCTTTTACATTCAAGCCGATATTGTCAACATGCTCGTACAGTGATTGACATAATCCCGCCGTGACGGCTTTTCCGAAACCTTTGCTCCGATAGTCCGGGTGCGTAACGATGTTTCCCAACGCCGCAACCTTGTATTTTTCGGAATAAACGTGAATGCCCGCGACGCTGAGAAGGCGATGATTTAACCTCAGGCCAAAATATTGCTTCGTCTGGAGCATCCTCGCGTTGAACCAGTTTCCAGGATAGCCTTCTTTGTAAAGGCCGAGCATATCTTCGAGGTCGTTTTCCGTCAGACGAACGACCTTTGAACAGTCGATATCCTGCAGCAGTGCCGTGTTTTTCAATCCCATTTTGTAATGTCTGCCATAGGATTCGATTTGACATTGCTGTTTGACAACTTCGGCGACTCCGGGGCTTAAATGGGCATAGAACCGTTGCGGCAGGAAATGAAATATCGACCGGACCAACTCCCACATAACGTCCTGTCGCTCGGAGAGTGCCAACAAAGCAGGATCTTCAGATGCTGTATATAACAAAGCAACGGCCTGAATTTCGCTCCCTTGTTCCCAGCCGTACCAAGCCGTATCCGGCCAGAAGAAATCATCCAGATCTCCAATGCTGTAAATATGGAGATACACGTTCTTTCGTAGAAAGGCTTCAATTCGACTTTTATCATGCAGGCAAATCGCGTTCATACCCGGTCGATTCTATAGAATCCTTAATCTAAAATTTGTACGCCAAGCTCTTTAAATTGAGCGGCGGCGTTTAAGAAATGTGCGGTAATCCAGAAAACCGTCCAGTCTTCGAAGTAATTTCCGCGAAGGCCGGTCAGGTCGTTCGATTTTAGCTGCCTGGTGTATTTTGCGTGCTGGCCGTAATTGGTATGGTATGGCTGCTCGCCCTGACTGCCATACGGATCAATAAGCTGGCCGCAACTGCGGTACATCAGGATTGCGACTTTTTTCAAATCGTCTGAGTTCAGGTATTGTCCCAGTTTATAGATATCCGGCGTGATTAACACGCCGAAGACGTCGATGTGCTGGTTTTGCACCGAGACGGCCGTCCAGCCCCGAGTCTTGAAGCCGTGGTCGCGAAGCCGACCCGGCGGCATGTCGATATCCCAGACAACCATATACGTCAGAACAAGATCGCAGGCGTGCTCGGCCCATTTGAGATATTTGGTCTCATGATTCAATTCATATAGCGCTATGAATCCCTGCAGGGCGGCAAAAGCGCCCTCTTTGTCTTCGCAACTTGCGTCCAGGGTGCCCCCCCAGTAAGGCTCATCCATGCTCAGATGCCTCGACGCGTAAACACTGCCGGCTTTTACCACGGCCCGGCGATAAATCTCCGTGCCGAAAAGCTTATAAGCACTGCACAAGGGAGCGATAAAAAAGGCCTGATTTGTGGACAGCGGTTTCCAATCGTCCTTTAAGATTCTTTTCGCATGAAAATCACATGCCCGGCGAAGAAATCGTTCCCAGCGGGAAACATTCAGTCCTTTTGCTCTGCCGGTGCGAATTGCATTGGCGAAGTTCAGCATGGCCTGGCCCTGTGAAAGTAATTCAGGCCGTCCCCTTTGGAGCCATTTTCGTTCTTTGAAATCGTACCATGTGTAGAAACCCTCATCGTAGAATTCCGCCGTCGAAAGGAAGTCAAGTGACTTTGTGGCCATCTTTAAGGCGTTCGGGTCATGCAGACCATCGGCCAGGACCTGTAACGCATAGCCCAATGCCGCGGTTTGCCCGCACCAGCCGAATACGAAAAAATTGCGGTCGGGGTATTTCTTAAAACCCGCTATGTCACCGTCCTGATACCACCGCGTTTTGGCGAAGCGGTATTTGGCCTCGATGATACTGCCGAACGTCGGCATTCCTTCGACAGAATATGGGTGGAATATCTCCAAAGACGTCCGCGTCGGCTGCTGGAATCCCGAACCTGTTTCGCGAACCTTGTAAGCTTCCAGGTAGAACGTCTTTTCGATAATCGCGCCCGGCGGGACTTTCAGATAAGCGTTGTCGTACGTGACAAAACCGCGCTGGAGGGCTTTGATTACGCTTCGCTTGCCATTCGAGGCGCATGGCCCGGACAGGAGCACAAGCTCGGTGCTTTGCTCCCTGGCAACCAGTCCCAGCGACCACCATTGATCGAGCCTGTTGCCGAAAGGAACCGGCGAAGACAGTGAATGTAAAGCTGCTCCTTGCAGGCTGCCGCCGGCCGACCATTCCAGGCTGGCGTAGGGCATCGGAAAGCGGTGCTCCTCATAGATCGCCTCCTGGCCCGGCTGGCCTGAGTAAACCGGAACTCTGCCGCTTCTTGCGCCGGACGGATTACCATGATAGAGTATGCCGGGAAGGACGGCCTGCGAGCCTCGTCCCGGACATTGAAAACGGACCGAAAGAGTCACGAAGTCGGCGGCGGCAACTCCCTCCCAGGCAAACCGCCGGATGCACTTGATGACGTTGCCCTCGGGCCGGTATGAATCGGAGATCCGCCAGGTGCCCGCCGGAGTTTCAAGCTTGCCTCGCAGAATCGTCCAGTCCGCCACATGCTCTATTTCCGTCGGCCCGGCATGGATCCAGCCGGCCGGCCAGCTATTTTTCCATTCGGTGGCAATCGACCAGAGACCTTCAGGCGGCGATTGCAGTCCTATGGACTCCTTACGGAGAATATCTTCACCGTCCAGCACGATTTTCACCCGATAGTTCTCACCGTCGCGTTCAGTGCGAAGGTCGAGGGGACGACCGTAGGAATGTAAGTCGAATACCCCGGACATTACGAGAACGAGAACCGTTAAGCTTATCGCAAAATAGTTTTTCATGCTAACTCCTGTTTGAAGAAACGAGATCTGGAAACTTTAAGTTTTAAGCTTCAGGGCGTGCCCGTTTCGGAAGACTCTTCTTGTCGCTGCCTGCGTGCCTGCTCGAGGGCGGCGGCTATTTCGGGTATATTCTGGAGTGTCGAGAACTCGCCGTTGATAATAGTACCGTTGACATAATCGGCAAGCTCCTGCTCTCCCATATTCGCCATAACCGGTCCGAATGCCTGAACCATAATATCAATCGTTTCGGACCTGTCGCCGACGGCCTGCAATTGAGAATCAATTTCCGCGGATTTTTCAACGTCACCCAAAGCCTCGTATAACTGTTTCGCTTTTTCAAGAGCCGATATCTGCAAAGCTATACCGACGCGGTCGCTGACGATAAACCGCCCGGACGAAGAGAGTGTGCCGCCGAGCTTCGAGACTTCGTTTACTATTTGCAGGGCATCCTCGTATCTGGCGGTCCCGTAAAGCGTATCAGCCTGCACCATGGCATATTCGCCTATCTGCTGGAGCATGCCCATATGCGATAAGGGCAAATCGAACGCCGAAAGTCCGAGTGCGACCGAATCGGCGCAGCCTTCGCTGAGAAAATAATCATTCCGCGCCATCAACAGGTCTATGCTGTCGTCGGCGAATCTGTCTTTTACACTTGCCTGCGAAAGAGACTGAAGCGCCCCTTCAATGTCTCCATTATTAAACCGGCAATATGCGGCGTAACAATCGGCGAGCGCATTTGTCGGATCGACCTTTTTCATCTGATCGATATAGGCCATAGTCGATTCATCGATCCGATCGGCTGTGATGTAGGCCCCGACTAATGACGTAAGAGCCATCGATGAATCCGGGTACAGTTCGGCGGCCTGCTCAAGATATTCCAGGGACGCATCCGGATCCTTTGCCAGCGACGCAGCGGCAACCCAATGGGCCGGGTTCTCGCTGTGCTGCTGCAAAGTCGAACCGATCCCTTCGGAAGTGACAATCCGGCGAATAGTTTCTTCAAGACCACCCGCTGACGACATCATCTCCCTCACCATATCAGCATCATACTTTACAACTTCTTCTTCGGCTTCTTCGACTTTTTGCTGCGGTATTTGTTCGACGACCACCTGTTCCTGGGCATCCTGCTCTGCCTCGGCGGACTTATCCTGCTGCATCATTTCCCGCAGACTTGCAACGACTTTCTTATCCGCTTTTCGCTGCTCGAGCAGGGATTTGACCTCCGCTTCGAGCCGGCTTACCTGCTGATTCGCCAGGTCCCTCTCAGACCCTGCCTTTTTGATTTGCCCTTCGAGATCGGCAATCGTCTTACTGTATTGCTCCAATTCAATTGTGGCAGATGACACTCTTCTGACAGATCGCATATTCAGGGCAATAAAACAAATACATATTACAGTGATAAGCGATATTAAGATGATGTACGCCCATTGTTTCATGGCTCCGTCCCCTAACATTAGACATTAAAAAATCCGCTATTTCTCTTAAATCTTATGCCTACACAATTAAAAATCAAGTATTTTCGTCCTTGGGATTCCTTACGGAGAATCGCACACTTTTACCGGTGTTCTTTTATGTCATAACACCAAAGCGTATCGTGATAGCGAAGGTAAAGCCTACCGTCGTGCAGGACCGGATGCGTCCATGCATCGCGAACCTTCTCAGCCACCAGGGCAAAACGTCCGACGATATCCAGGTCGTTGGGGCCCGGTTTCAGCAGGCCCACAGAGCCTTTCTCATCCA
>DQCG01000256.1 GCA_003533825.1 Phycisphaerales bacterium | reverse complement strand
CGCCGAGCAAATCTCCATCGGCGACTACGTGCTTAGCGGCGGAGAATTGGCTGCAATGGTAATCATCGACGCGGTGGTCAGACTGCTGGAAGGCGCGCTCGGCGATGAAGACTCGGCAAAAGATGATTCTTTCAGCGATGGCCTTCTCGAATACCCGCACTACACAAGGCCGGAAGACTTCCGCGGTATGAAAGTCCCCGAAATTCTCCTAAGCGGCGACCACGCCAAAATCACTGAGTGGCGCCGCCAGCAGGCCCTCGAAAGAACAAAAAAATGGCGACCGGATTTGCTCGAAGAAAACGATAAAGAGTAGAGTGTGCTCTGCATATCATTCCGGCTAATCACCATTTATTGCAACTCATTCCAGACGTAAACTCCAGGTTCCAAAGGTAATCTATACTCGCCGTATCGACTCAAATCGGACGGAGGAATTTCCATATCTTCCATTCCTATCACCACACCCCAATGTCCAAAAGGTCCGCCCCACGTCAGACTCACCTTTGGATTTCCATTCTCATCAAGAACGAGTTTAACATAATTGGGATTAAATACTTTCAATGATTTCGGCCATTCGATTGAGTCAGGCCATTGGCTCTTAAAAGAATCCGAATCGCGCAATAGAACAATCGATTCACCATTACAATCTTCGTCTTCTAGTGTTTCTAACCAGTTCCGTATGTCTTCAATATCAGCTTTGCTCCTTATTCTTTCTCTAAAGCCATAAGTAAAAGGGTTATAGCCGGGCTGATATAAAGGAATGTTAATGGGGGTAAATACTGATATGAAAAATGACGCAATAAAAACAGTTGGAACGCATACTTGAATAAATCTTATGATTTTTTTCCTCTGAGTATATTTTGTCCAATTATTGAAAAGTCGTATAGTACAAATGGCTGTGAATAATATAAGAAGAACACTCATTACTGGAAAAATGCAACACGCAACACGAAATATTAAATAAGGATTGTACCAACCACAGAAATAATCGAGACCTCCTATAGGCACAAGGATGACATAAACAATAATAAATGCCAGTAGAATTACGTCCCATATGTTCCAGTCAATCTGTGGTCTTTTTTCTGTTTCTGGTGTCTCTATTTGTTTCTCAGTACCCATGTCTTATAGGTGCCCAAAACCGCTAATACTCTACCGAGATTTCATAGCTTTCTCTCTTGATATCTCGTACCTTTGCCCTTATATCTATAGTAAACTTAAAAGAAGTATCGAAGTCAATACTCTATATGTAAACAGCAGGGAGGTCAAAATGAAGGATCTGAATCGACGTGAATTTCTATCTCTGATGGCTGGCGGTTCCGTGGCGGCGGGATTGTCTATGGCCGGCTGCGAAAGCGGATTTGCCGGAGGAGGAGCCGCTGCGAAGAAGCCGCCTAATATCGTCTTTTTGCTGACCGACGACCAGCGGTGGGACACGATGGGCTGTACGGGCAATCCGATTATTCAAACGCCGAATATGGATGCGATGGCAAAGGGCGGCGTGCGATTCACAAACGCCTTCGTTACCACCTCAATCTGCGCATCCAGCCGGGCGAGTATCTTCTCCGGCCAGTGGACAAGCCGGCACGGCGTAACCGACTTCAGGACGCATTTTTCGTCCGAGGCGCTGGCGCAGACCTACCCGATGCAGCTCCGCTCGGCCGGCTATCGAACCGGCTTTATCGGCAAGTACGGCGTCGGGGCCAAAAAGACTCTGCCGGTCGATCAGTACGATTACTGGAAGGGCTTCCCCGGGCAGGGCCGATACGAAAACAAGGATGCGGACGGCAACTATAAACACCTCACGCAGATAATGGGCGAGCAGGCGATTGAATTTCTGCAGGGTTGCTCGAAGGACCAGCCCTTCTGCCTGTCGGTGAGTTTCAAGGCTCCTCACGTTCAGGACAGCGATCCGCGCCAGTTCATTTACGACCGCGCTTATAAGGATTTGTATAAGGATACCGTGATACCGGTTCCGGAAAAGGCCAGCCGGCATTATTTCGAGGCCCTGCCGGAATTCCTGCGAACCTCCGAGGCCCGCAGGCGGTGGGACATCCGTTTTTCCACGCCGGAAAAGTTTCAGGAATCCGTCAAGGGTTACTACCGCCTGATCTTCGGCGTCGACGTCGTCATCGGCAAAATCAGAGAGCAGTTAAAGCAGCTTGATTTCGACGATAATACAGTTTTGATGCTGATCGGAGATAACGGTTTCTATCTTGGTGAGTACGGCCTTGCTGGCAAATGGTTCCCGCACGAAGAATCGATCCGCGTGCCGCTGGTGGTCTTCGATCCCAGGGCGGGCAATAAGCTGCGAGGCAGAACCTTAGATCAGGTGGCTCTCAACGTCGATATAGCTCCGACAATTCTTGAGCTGGCCGGTATAAAACCGCCCGAGCAGATGCAGGGCCGCAGCCTCGTGCCGCTGCTTAAAGGCAAAAAGCCAAAATGGCGAACCGAGTTCTTCTACGAGCACTCGTTCGAGCACAAAACTATCGCCAAAACCATAGCTCTCCGCACGCAGGACTACAAATACGCCCGCTACGTCGATTATGATTACGAAGAGTTGTATGACCTGAAGCTGGATCCGGCGGAGAGCATCAACCTGGCCAAAGATGAAAAATATAAAAAAACCTTAGAGTCTCTGCGCAAACGCTGCAACGACCTGGCTCAAAGAGCGAAAGGCACTTAACGGGAAACAAATGAAGACAACGGAAAACGGGTGACACGCTCAAAAGATAATGCGGCAAGGAAAATCCGGACAATATCCGGTAGTACGATGGCCTCGCGCATGATGTAATTAGCCGGGGTGTCTTATTTTTCAACAACCCCATCGGATTCACAAAACCTCCTTAATTCCAGATTATTCGATTCTGTCAAAATGACGATAATATACACGTGTTGGAACGGACCGCGCAGAATCTGCATTATGACGGAGCTGATCGGACACGGGCTTTAGCTGACGAGACGGCGAGATTCGATTTATATGCAGTAATCCGTTCCCGGAGATGCGGATATTGGCTTACTCAAAACAGCAAATTAAAAACGAATACAGTCAAATCTCCCCGACAGATTTGGAGATAGTGACTATAAGAGACCTCGAAGGTATTGAGAGTATTCGTTCTGTCTGGGAAGAAATGCAATGTAAAGAGCCCTTTCCCGTCCCCAACGCGGACATTAACAGATATATTGCATTAATCGAAGCAATAGACGATGGGATGCTGCCGCACGTAATCCTTATCAAATGCAACGGTAATCCGGTAGCGATGGTAATTGGCCGGATCGAGTCACACAGGTTAAACCTCCGATTGGGATACAAAACGTTATTTGCCTCTACGTTGAGATGCTTATCTGTTGCATACGGCGGCATTATCGGTCAGCCGTCGAGTGAGCTTTGTGCGGTAATAATGGATGAATTAATGAATGTGCTGCAAAGGCGTGAAGCTGATGTGGTGTTTTTTAACCATCTCAGAACGGATTCTAAAATCTATAAGCTCTATAAGACCACGGCGAGTTTTTGGAGAAGGAACCAATCCGCATTAGCTGAGCCGCATTGGCAGACTAATATAGCGGATACGGTGAAAGAATTTTATAGTAATGTTCCCAATTCCCGCAAACGCAGATGGCGCCGTGATATAAGGCAACTGGAAAAAATAAGTCCATCTGAGATTAAGGTTGTTTGCTATCGCCACCTTAGTGACATTGCTCATTTATCGAACGTGGCTTACCAGATAGAAAAAG
>DQCG01000133.1 GCA_003533825.1 Phycisphaerales bacterium | reverse complement strand
GCCAAAGGCCGGGAATTGGCTTTGTTTTTTCAACTAAGGAGCAAATTAAACCACGAATTCACACGAATTCACACTTTCAATTTAAATCCTGATTTCTCCACAGGACACCTTTCGGTGCCGCGCAGGCAGGAATCCACGACTAATTCTCTAATTCTCCAATTCACTAATCAACTTATATTGTTTATCCTGTTTAATCAATAGTCAATAATCAATAGTCAATTAGTTATGTATTATACTAAAATTATTTTAAAAATCAAGCAAATTCTAAAAAAATCTGCGTTACTTTCTTCTTTTATCCTGGCATTTGCTTAATGATTCTCGTCCGAGGACCGGTATGTATTGGCAATTCTCACGGACTATAGTAATTGTGGCATTGTTTCAGACGGCGGTAATTACGGTTTGCCCAGAGGCGCCGGTGGTTGGGGTTCGGATTAGACTCCTGGTTTGCGTAAATATGAAGCTCCGAGCCGTTCAGGACAACGATTTCTTCGCGCCAGTCGCCGGAGGTGTCTGCAACGTACAGGCGGTCCGCCTTCTCCGGTAACGTCAGGGCGAATTTGCCCGTTAACGGCTCGAAAAGGCAGACGTCGCCGGATGTGTGGCGTTCTTTTGCACAGGCGAGCTGCTGTTTTTCGCCGGTCCAGTCGATGGTATGGATTACTTCGACGCCGCTTGCCGTCCAGTCTTCGGGAGCGAGGTTATCCATTTCGTAGTCGAAGACTTTGTTTCCTTTTGAGTCGAAGACGAACGGTTTCTGGTGCTCGGGGTATCGCGAGCGGCACCAGATGAAGATTTCGTCGGAATTGGCTTTGAATTTGCCGACGGCGGCGTTCTGAGGCTCCTGCTTTTTGAAGTGGCTTCTCCAGACGGGTCCTTTGAGGGCTATTACCTGGACCTGATTTGCGCCTTCTTCGAGCATGACCATTTCGAGGCCGGGCAGTTCGGGCCGGACATCCGCGACGAAGATGCTATCGGCGTGGTAGCGGCCTTCGATTGCGCGGGTGATTAGCTTGCCGGCGGGTGAGAATATGGTCACGCCGAGAACTTCGTCTTTGCCGTCACCGTCGAGGTCGGCCAGTCGGGCTCCATTGTGCGCGCAGGAGACGAATTTGTCCGTTGTCCAGAGCGGCCGGCCGCCTTTGATAAGCGCGTCGATCTCGTATGCGGCCAGATATTTTCCGGTGCGATAGCCGGATTTGTTCGTGGTCTGCAGCAGGATGTCGTTGTCTTTGCCCGTACCTCGGAAGTCCGCTATCATCGCCAGCTCCCAACCGGCGGCGCCATCGGGAAACGGGGGTTTGGCGCTGGATTCCTGCCTGCCGGTGGCGCCGTCTACAATGTGGAGCACGGAGTCTTTTGTCAGGTAGAGGACCTCGATTTTGCCGTCGTTATCGACGTCTGCGGCGGCGGTTCCGGGGCCGTGGTGGCCGGGCAGGCCCTGGCTTTCGCTCTGGCCTCCTACGGCGATGTTTGTTTTCTTTATCCAGAGTTTTTCGCCGGAATTGTCATATACGGCCAGGTGGCCCCGGACGGTGACGAGATAATCCGGCTTCTTGTCGTTGTTGACGTCTGCGGCGATGATTCCACCGGCGGAGTCCTCCACATCGAGAGGGGGGATGTCAAGTTTGATAACCTGCTGCGCGGGATTAGCGGCATACGCAGCGGTTAGGATGGCTAATACTATTATCAATGCTGTGGGGACTAACTTTTTCACTGCCATTGTATAATTCCTTCCATAGACGAGTCCATGTAATACCAAAAAAGATTCCCAGATTGTACAACCCCCAGATAAATCGTAAAGATTATTTTAACCGCGGATTTCCCGGCAGGAGAAACAATGTACTGGAAAGCTGGTCTTCTTTGTTGGAACCTGAAAAATTCCGTGAAAGATACCGTCTCTACTTTTATGCTGTTAGATATCTTCTTGAAAGAATATCTTGGTTGATCCGCGACAGCCATAATTCAGACAAATGGGGAGGAGATGGTACAGTCAAGTTAGTTTTTTCAAATAGACAGGGAATGTCTTATGAAGAGATGCGAGATTATCTTCGCTTGCTCAAAAAACAGCAAAAAACCGGTCAGGATATTCGAATTGATTTTGAAAAAGTCCCTATAGATAAGCTTAGCAGCCGTACGCTTGGTAAATCAATGGGTCTTCAGCTTGCAGATGCAACTGCTGGGGTGTTTTTCAACGCGATTGAACACGACAAATTTGGAAATACCGAGCCCCGATATATACAGATTCTTAAACCAATTATATATCGGAATGAACGAATTATAAACGGATACGGTTTTAAGATTGTTCCAAGAGAAGCAATGCCTGTTCTGATTGAAAAAGACAGCTTAAAATGGCTTTCGGAAATTAAATAAAAAATAGCAGACCTCAGGACGTAGGAACCCACGCATTATGCGCTGCTGTCCCTGCGGACAACCTACGTTTAATCCTGCACATGCCTGCTTTATATATAATACGTACAATCAAATGATTTTGTCAAACAAAATTCTACAATTTTTCATAAATATGCCTTTTTTCTGTTTTTTGGCTACTTTTTGAATCCAGCAATAACTGAATCTCTAATTCAACAACGAACAACACGCTGTCTCTCTCTGCCCCAAATCTATCGCATAACTTAATCCTCTCCATACCGCACAAAACGCATAACAATAGTCAATTTATGGCTTAGCTATAATCAATAGAAAATTTATGCCATAGGTATAGTAAATATAAAAATGCTATCTTTAGGCTGTCGATCAATAAGCGGCAATGCTTAAGATTTCAAATTCAACAAAATATCCCAATTTGGAATATTCCAGACTGGGATCCACAATAGTTCTCAATAAATTATGGCAGACGACGACATAATTGAAAGAATTGGCTTGAATATCACGATCATTCGTGAGCGGCGTGGGCTTACACAGGAGAAACTCGCCGAATTAGCCGGCCTTCACCGAGCTTATATCGGCCAAATCGAACGGGCCGAGAAAAACATCGGCCTGAAAAACCTCGAAAAAATTGCAAATGGATTAAATGTTAGTGTTCGTACATTATTAGACAATCAATATTGATTAAACATGTCGCTCGTGATACACTCCCATAATGTAATATGAAATTTCTCATGGGAGATCAAAGCATGAATCTCGAGATAATTACAAATCCTGCGATCGATGTTTTCCTTGAACTTGTTCGTAATTCATATGAACAGCTATATGCAAGTCCTTTTATTAAGGCAAATGTAGCTTCAATGATACTAGAAAATAAACAACGAGAAGCAAAAATTTCATTACTTACAAGTTATAAGTTAAACAGTTTCTATCTAAATTCATCGGATATCACTGCATTAAAGTTCTTTATTGAAAATAACGTAAACGTTCGTAATTATCCAAAGTTACATGCTAAAACTTATATCTTTGATTCAGAGAAAGCGTTTATTACTTCAGGGAACTTGACGTTAGGTGGTTTACAAAATAACTATGAATGTGGTGTTTTAATAAATGATAAAAATACTGTAAGCAAACTTAAATCTGATTTTCTTCATATTTTTACAGATGATCAACAAGTATCTATAATTACTGAAGAGATTCTTTTTATAACGGAAAACATTCTATCTAAAGTCCCAAAAGAAAAGAAGGTTCATTTTGAAATATCAGAGAAAGAGCTTTTTGCTGAACGTCATATTGAACCGGAATATGATTTATATGATGGTGGAATAGAAACAATAACCGAATCTTTATCAGGATGGCGGTTAGATATTTTCAATTTAGTTTCAAATATCCCAACAAATGTTTTTGAACTTGACCGTGTTTATGCAAGTAAAAATCATCTACAAGAGCTACATCCTGAGAATCGAAATATAGAAGCTAAAATAAGGCAACAGCTACAAGAGCTAAGATATTTGGGATTGATAGAATTCATCGATAGAGGTGTCTATCGAAAATTATGGAAGAACATTTAAAAAGTTACCAATTTTTCAAGATTGCTACCTATAGGTAGTTGATCGATTTACCCTCCTGATCAACGATCCTGACAAAAAAGCCGGGATTCGTGTCGGGCACAGCAAAATCAAAATTCTCGAATAAAGAAATCGGTCCTCTTTTCTGGGAGCCGGAATATACGACTGTCTGGTCGTTTCCGCAGCGGGGGGATTGGGCTACTCATAATCCGAAGTACCGGGGTAATTTTGCGCCTCAGATAGCGCGGAATATTATCGAGATGTACAGCGAGAAGGGCGATACGATTCTTGACCCGATGGTGGGGGCGGGGACTACGCTTATCGAGGCGAGGCTTCTGGCTCGAAACGCGGTCGGGCTGGACATCAATCCCGGGGCGGTCGAGCTTGCAAAGAAGGCTCTGTGTTTTAAGCATCATCCGGAAAGCTCTCAACAGGTAAAAGTTGCCGATGCACGTGATTTGTCGTTTCTCGACGACGAATCGTTCGATCTTGTTCTGACGCATCCGCCTTATATGAATATCATAAAATATTCGGACGGGAAGATTGCGGGAGATTTATCGAATACCGGCAGTCTGCCGAAATTCTGCGACGAGATTGAGATAATCGCCGGAGAGTTATTCCGCGTTCTTAAAGCGGATAAGTATTGTGCGATACTAATCGGCGATACACGTAAGGGCAGGCATTATGTGCCGCTTGCTTTCCGCGTTCTGGAGCGTTTTCTGAAGGCCGGCTTCGTGCTGAAAGAGGATATTATCAAGGTTCAGCATCATTGCAAATATACCGAGCGGTGGCGGCCGAAGGCAAAGCAGGGGGGCTTTTATCTTATTATGCATGAGCATTTGTTCGTTTTTCGCAAGCCGCGGGAGGGGGAGGACCTGTCGCGGCTAAGATACAGCCGGGCGATTGACTATTGATTATACCTATGGCATAAATTGTCTATTGTCTATTGACTATTGATTATTGTGGGGATTTTTTGTTTGCGTGGTTGTCCCGGGGGGCTATAATTTGGGGTTATGAAAAATTTAATAGCAGACAGAGCAGCGCAAATCGACGCCAGCGGGATTCGGAAGGTCTTCGCGCTGGCGGCCTCACTGAAGGACCCAATCAATTTCTCAATCGGCCAGCCGGACTTCGATGTGCCCGAAGAGCTTAAAGAAGAAGCCATCCGGGCCATCAGAGAGGGCCAGAACAAATACTCGCAAACCGCCGGCGATATGACGCTGAAAAGCAAAATCACCGAGCAGGTCAAAGGCGAGTTCGGCTGGGAAAATCCCGCCGTGCTGGTGGCGAGCGGCGTCAGCGGGGGACTGCTGCTGGCGTTTTTGTCGCTGATCGATCCCGGCGACGAGGTGATTATCCCGGACCCGTACTTCGTCATCTACAAGCATGTGATTAACATGTTAGGCGGAAAGTGCGTCTTTGTTGACAGCTATCCCGATTTCGACCTGCCCGTCGAGAAAATCGCCGAGGCCATCACGGCCAAAACGAAGATGATTATCCTCAATTCGCCCTGCAATCCGACCGGTATGGTCTATTCTGAAGAGCGCATCAAGGCACTGGCGAAAGTCGCGGCCGACAACGATATCCTCGTGATGACCGACGAGATATACGAGAAATTCTGCTATGACGGCGACTGCGTGAGTATCGCCAGTCACTACGAAAAGACCCTGCTCCTGCGCGGTTTCAGCAAATCTTATGCAATGACCGGCTGGCGAATGGGCTACGTCGCAGCACACGAATCTCTCAAACACGTCGTCGAGGAAATGACCAAGATACAGCAATATACGTTCGTCTGCGCACCGACACCTTTCCAGCAGGCGGCTATCGCCGCCCTGGATTATGACGTGAGCGGCCTGGTCGACGTGTACAGAAAGAAAAGAGACCTGCTTTATGAAGGCTTGAGTGAAGCCTTCGATCTGGTCAAGCCCGGTGGGGCGTTCTACGCTTTCGTGAAAGCGCCCGGCTCGGCGGGGGCCACCGCTTTCGTCGAAAAGGCGATTGCCAACAATCTGCTCATTATTCCGGGTAACGTTTTCAGCGAACAAGATACGCATTTCAGGATAAGCTACGCAACCGGCGATGAAAAAATCCGGCAGGGGGTGGAAATTCTCCGAAAGCTTGTTTGAACATATTCCGGGGAGTGATTTTAAAGCTGCATCGCGTTTCCTGGTGGAAAATACCTTGACGACGAACCTGGTATCATGTACAAGTGCCGCGCTGTTTCGTATTTTTCGATATCACTGCATTTGAGACGACCGGCTCTGGTTTTATAAACCGAGCTGGCTAAAATGGAAGGCAATTTTCAGAAGGGATAACGCAGTGTGGAAATCCTATCAGGCCACAGCAATTTTCGCCGTAGTGGCACTATTGGCCGTGGGTCTTTCATGTCCGGCGGCAGAACAACCGGATGAGTCAGCTAATATTCCGCCGAACCCTTCTATTACGGTCGTTGAGGAGCCGTGCCTGACCGAAACGGAATTGGGAGTTTTCAGGTGGCTTGAGCAAAAGGATTGTGAAAAGGCTGAAACGTTAAGACAGGCTTTGGAGCATTTGCGAGAGAAAGACGCCGAGAAGAGCAGGCATGACCAAATCGACCACGCCCTGAAATGGCTTGAGAAAGAAGATCAGGAAAAAGCCGGGCAATTAAGGTCGCTCTGTGGACAAGAGCCCGAACGGTTCGAGGCCGAGCTTCAGGAAGTTATTGAAGCCGAAGTGGATAAAACGCTCAAGCTGCGGAAGCGGGAGATGATCAGGGCAATGATTTTCGGGACGGTAGGGGGATTGGGCCTGTTCTTGTTCGGCATGCTCCAGATGTCCGAAGGTCTTAAAAAAGTCGCGGGCAAGAAACTCAAAAACATTCTCGAATCGATGACGAAAAAGCGCGTTGTCGGTTGTCTTGTGGGCGCGGGTATCACGGCTTTAATCCAATCAAGCTCTGCTGCAACCGTTATGGTCGTCGGTTTCGTCAATGCAGGACTGCTTACACTCAAGCAGTCAATATCCGTGATTATCGGTACGAACGTCGGAACGACGGCGACGGCCTGGCTTGTTTCGATATCCGGTATCGGGACGCTGGAAATCACAACATACGCGCTGCCGGCAATAGGCCTGGGATTTCTCCTGCAGATCGGGGGCAGGACGCGAAGGACGAAGAACATCGGGCAAATCATCCTTGGATTCGGTGTCCTTTTCATTGGCATAAGCTTTATGAAGAACGCATTTAGCGGCCTGGAGGACAGCCCGGGCGCGCAGGCACTGTTCATAACAGCGGCACAAAATCCTTTCATGGCTATCCTGGCAGGGATGGCTGTGACGATGCTTATTCAAAGCAGCTCCGCGGCCGTTGCAAGCGTTCAGTTATTAGCTATGTCGGGGGCGTTCGGCACCGACTGGGAAGTGGCGCTTCACATTTCAGTCCCCTTTATCTTAGGGAGCAACATTGGTACCACCATAACAGCTCAACTCGCGGCGTTCCGGGCTAATCTGAATGCACGTCGTGCCGCCTGGGCACATACAATGTTCAATGTGATTGGTGCGCTTATCTGTGTCTGGTTCATCGGTTGGATCTGCAAGGCGGTTCATATAATCGCGCCGTGGGAACTCACACAGACGACTATAGCCGTATCCATAGCAATCGCACACACAATAATAAAGATATTCGAGGCGGTTTTCTTCCTTCCGCTGACCGGGGTGCTGGAAAAAATGGTTATCAGGCTCGTACCGGAGAAACCGGATGACCTTGTTGTCCGGCCAACGGCATTGGAACGACACCTATTGGATACGCCCGTGTTGGCTATAAACCAGATAAGGCGTGAGATAGTGCGGATGGCCCAGGTAGCCAAAAAGGCGGTTAATCAGGCCGTGGAGGGGCTTGTTGAAAACGACAGGAGAAAACTTGACATGGCGCGGACGACGGAGGATGTGACGGATAGTCTCCAATACGAGATCACCTCTTATATTGTCGCCTTATCGACAAAGGAGATTTCCAATGAGATGTCGGCGGAACTGCCGGTGCTTCTGCATACTATTAACGATCTCGAGCGTGTCGGCGACCACGCCGTCAATATCGTGGAGATTGCCGAACGAAAAATCGAGCACAGGCTTTCCTTCAGTGAGTCGGCACTGGTCGAGACAGCCCAACTGAAAGACCGGACAGAGCTGATGTGTGATAATATCATAGCGGCGCTGGAAAATAGTGACATAGAGCAGGCCAAAGCGGCCCTGGAGAAAGAGGATAACCTCAACAGAATGCAGGTAGATTATCGCCGCAGCCATGTTCAGCGCATGACTGAAGGCACCTGTTCAGCCGACGCGGGGCTGATTTTCATTGACCTGGTTGACAATGTTGAAAAGATAGGCGACCACCTGACTAATATCGCACAAGCAGTAATAGGGGGCCTGCAATGGGATGGGGTCGAATTGAAAGCTTCATCGAATCCCGAACCGGGAGCCGGCATAACGTAGAATTTCATTTAGGATTAACCGAATAAAAAACTGTCTTGACCGGCGAAACGGAAAAAGCTAAAAGGCAGTGCAGTTTGAAGGATATAAGTACATGAATCTGAAATTGCACGAGAATCTTTGGGTCATGTACGTATAATACGCTATCATCGTAAGGAACCAGTATGGATTACAAACAAATGATTCTCGGAACAATAGGGGGGTTGG
>DQCG01000014.1 GCA_003533825.1 Phycisphaerales bacterium | reverse complement strand
GTGCGGTTCGATTGCAACGATACAAATTGAGTTTGGGCGCCGGACCCGCGGCTCTCGTCAAGAAAATACTATTGCCATCCGGAGACAGACAGACCAGGGCGACCATATATTCGCTGGAATACTTCTTATAAGCTCAGGAGCTGTCCAGCCCTGGTCCGTGTTTTCTGTGACGAAAACACCGTTGACTCGTTGAAAACAAAAAGTGTTGCCATCCGCGGAAAAGGTCCCAAAGCCTTCCCACTGGCGTCCAGTGTTGCAGATCAGTCCGGGAGCAAAGACCTGTGCGACAGGGCCGGGCGGGGTCTGTCCCAAATAGGGCCCCTTGGCAAATGGTTCTGCGAACGCCTGGATGCATCCGGCACAAACTATGGTCACAATCCAATATCTTGTATTCCATTTTGGTTTCATAGACTATCTCCTTTCACGAGTATAAAACTACCGGCTATCTCTATTTTGATTATCCCGCAAAAGGAGATTTGTTTCAGAAGAAATGGATTAAGGTTCTGTTCGTTGGATACGTGCCCGGACTGAGTAGAATTCAATACCCCTGACGGCATTATTGTTGAAGTTGCCCATCAAACGTACTGCATGCGGCTCAAAGGGTATATCCAGCATGGTCAGGTCGAAGTCGATGATGTGTATACGCCTGCAGACACGCTTGCGTAGGCACTGGGGCTGAGGCAGCTCTAAAACCTTGCTCAAGCCATCTGTAATAAACACCTTGATATAAAAGCGACAGTGCCTGGAGATTATCAGTAAATCCGGACCGGGCCCGTCACGAAGGGGGCCGTCAAAACCAAGTTCAATCCAATGGTCTTTGGGCAATATGAGCCCCATGCGTGGCTGATTCACCAGATCGATTCGGATTTGATCTGTTTGCAGTCGTTGCACCGGTGTTTGGGGGCGATCTCGATTTACGACCAGAAAACCGTCATTATCGGGATCATTCACATTAATCACCTCGGATGGGGCCATAAACTCTATTTGATTCAATAGGGGGTACAGATGGCTGTAGAGTTCCTCGCTGGTCGGTATGCGGTCTGGTTTTTTGATCCTACTGACCGCAAAACCTGAGACGATCAAGATACAGGCTGCGGCTGTTACTGTTTTAGCAGTCAGCAGACTCGCTAAGCCAATGCCTAATCCTGTCTCCAGGGAACTGGCCAAAACGACTTCTCCGGCTGCTGCTTTCTTTCCGGTTCGCACAGTCAGGCCGGCGAACATGGTCAGGGCTGCCAGCAGGTGGTCACGTTTAAAACCGTGGTGTTCCAGTTGGTTCTTTAGAGAATGTTTAGCCCGGAAGAACAACAATCGGGCCTTGAGTTCACTACCGCCCTGTATCATGGCAATCTGACCATAGGATAGGTTCTCGAAACAGCGCAGGACCAGAATATTGCGGTATTTGATTTTAATGGCCTGCATGGCACCCAGCACCGTTTTCCTGATCTCTTCACTAACCAGAGCGTTCATGGGATTGTTGTCATCGCCTGCCTGGGATTCCAGAACGGAGTCGTCTGAAGTCGTTCTCCGGGCCAGACGCCGGGCGCCCTGGAGACGGAAATGGTGCTGTACCTTGCCGAGGGCGGTGCGGAAAATCCAGCCCCAAAAGCCACTGACATGGTGCACCTCAAGCTGGGGAAGAGACTTGATCATCTCCAGGGCCGTCTCCTNNTCCTCGGTCAGATGGTAGTCCAGCGTGAGACGGTAGATATACGTATAAACCTTCTGCCGAACCTGCTCGGCCACCGCCGAAAGACTCTGCGAATTCCCGGCCTGTGCCTGCCGGATAGCCTGGAAATTCAATTCTTTTGCCATTGGCTGTCTACCTCTATAATCCCAGCCAAAAGGATATGTTTCATTTTTATTTCATTATAACACAGTTGAACGAATGGGGATGTTGAAAAAAACCGTGGCCCCTATTTATATTTATCAGGGAAAGTCGTCTTTAAAATTAACTGTAACCAGCAATTAATAACGGTCTTTGTTTTTTGCTTTCCTTAACCGCAGACGTCGTCGCTTCAATTATATTCAGGGCAGGCTCTGAGCGTAGTCGAAGGATCACACAGATAAAAAATTGATCAATAATCAATCATTATCACGTCACCATCAATGTGTGGCTGTTTTTAGTTTCTTTCAGCTCAACCTATGCATTAACCGGATGAGCCAAACTTTGAAGATCCGCTCCTGTTGGATTCTGGAAAATTCGAAGTTCAAACTTAGGAATAACAGCCAGGATATGGTCGAAGATATCCGCCTGGATTGCTTCATAATTGGCCCAGACCTGATCATTGCTGAACACATAAATTTGGATTGGCAGGCCATTGGGCGTTGGTTCCAAATGCCGCACCAGGAAGGTCATCTCCTGGTGAATCTTCGGATGGTTTCGAAGGTAAGCAACTACATAGGCCCGAAAGGTGCCGATATTAGTCAGGTGCCGGCCATTAACAAGTTCGGACTCATCCACCCCCGCAGCAAGGTTATGTTCTCTGATTTCTTCAATTTTCCGTTCGATGTACTCGCTGATGTACTTAATCTTCTTAAACTTCTCAAGCATCTGCTCGGTACAAAACTTTACACTGCTCATATCAATGTAAATGGCCCGCTTGATTCGCCGACCTCCGGATTCGGACATGCCGCGCCAGTTTTTGAAAGAATCAGAGATCAGAGCATAGGTTGGAATAGTGGCAATGGTTTTGTCCCAGTTTTGCACCTTTACCGTAGTTAAAGCTACATCGATGACATCTCCATCAGCACTGTACTTGGGCATTTCGATCCAGTCGCCGATGTGAATCATCCTGTTTGCTGACAACTGAATCCCGGCAACAAAGCCCAGGATTGAGTCTTTGAAGATCAACATAAAGACTGCCATCATGGCGCCAAAACCGCCGAGTAAGATAACCGGGGACTTTCCCATAATCATCGCAAGAATGACGATACCGGCAAGGACAAACAGAATGATCTTGGCTCCCTGCACAAAGCCGCGAATGGGTATCTTCTGGGAGAATTCAAAGGTGCGATAGATATCGACAACCGAATTGAGGAAGGAATCAAATACGAGCAAGCCGACAATCACCATGTAGATTTTGGCAGCGAGCTGTAATGTGTTTATGGCAGCAGTGGATCCCGATAAGACAAACGGCGCCATACAGTAAACTACCAGCGCAGGTGCAAAATAGGAAAATCGATTAAAGACTTTTCGCTTGAGCAGGATATCATCCCAAATCGTTTTGCTTCGTTCAACAAGTTTTTTGACTATTCGCAGCAAGAATCGTTTGGCAATTATGTAAGCTATGCAAGCCACGCCGAGCATTACGACAACGGCCAGTACCCTCACGCCGAAGGCCGCCGCTGCTTCTCCCAATCCCAGTTTGATCAGCCAATCCTTGATTACGTCCATGCCATTTCTCCTTTGCCCTTTCACAGGGCGAGTTAGCCTTTATTAGATTTATACCTTATATGATACTATAATGAGGAATTTCGCGAACACAATATTTAATTCCAGCCGATGTCGTAGGGTGGCGGCTCCATAAAGGATGCCTTACGGTATTGCCCCTCCAAATTATAAACCTGTCCTGAGCATCGTCGAATGGATAATCAAAAATCAATCGCCACGCCTGTCATTATCAAGCTCACCTCATCGAAAAATGTACTACCTATGGGGCAAACGCACAACTTCAATTAACCCAGTGAAGGGAAAAATAGCTAATATGGCCCCAGATTTTTCCCCGAATCAACTCAAAAAAAGGAAACTGTAAATCGTAAATACCAAAGCCCCTTTATCTCCTTCTTTCTTTATCCTGCCGAAGGGCTGTCTCCTGAATTCTTTCTTTCCCCGACGCCTGATAAGATCGCGCTTGCCGGCCGGGAGTAAATTACGATTTTGCAATCCCCATCCCGCTTCTTATACTTTAATAATTACTATCGTACCGCTAACGAAGAAGGAGGCTGAATCTCATTAGTCTATCAGTTTTCTTTTTGTTCTCGGAGCATTTATGATTGTGGAGATTGGAGATTGAAAAATGAGTAATACCAAAAAGACAATTACCAAAAAGGCAATTACCAAGCAGACAAACATCAAAAAGGCAAACACCAGGAAGATAGACACCACAAAGGCAAACATCAAAAAGACAAGCCCCAGAAAAATAGATACCACGAAAGCAAACATCAAGAAGACAATCCCCAAAAAGGCAAACATCAGGCAGGTAAGTACCCGGAAGGCAAACACCAGTAAGGTAGATCACAAGAAAATACATGAATCGGTCGCCGAGATCACCGAAATCGCATTGTTATTGCTCGCCTTTGGCATTGTCGCCGAAATTCTGTTCGGCGGTTTATTTCCTATTGGCAACCGGATAATGATGAATCTCGTCGGATCGCTCGGCACCCTGGGCGAGAATGGATTTGCCGGCTTAGTCGCTTTGGGTATTGTTGTCTATATCTTCAGAAGAGGCAAAGTCTTTGCATAAAACCAGGCGATTCGTTCTAATCGCAGTAATGTAGGATAGACAAGTTCTCCGTCGTAAGGCATCCTGTGGA
>DQCG01000097.1 GCA_003533825.1 Phycisphaerales bacterium | reverse complement strand
GGCATATACATGCCCGGCAGGCTCGGAATCCGCATAGAAGACGACATCCTCGTAACCGAAACCGGCCACAAAATTCTCACCCGCCGCTGCCCCCATACCCCTTTTTTACCGTGAAATAAAGTCAAGAAAAAATATTGCCATTTACGCAAAAAAAGGTGAAAAAACTTGCGGCCACGGCCCGTTTTTGTTAAGATAACAGAAGCGGGAAGTTACGCATTCTTGCCAGTAGCATACCAGGATGGGCCTTAGGCGAACCGGTTACGGTTGTCAGAAATGGGTCTGATGATGAAAGCTGCAAATACAATCCTTTTGATTGCAGTATTATGTATGTCGATCCCGTCATTTGCTGCCGAAAAACTCAGTGTGCAGGAATTACTCAATAAGTTCGCCGAAAACCAAGACAAAATCAAATCACTCATTGCCAGGACAGAGTCAGTTTGGATACCTTCTACAGAGAGTACAAGAGGACAACAAAAGAAACAGAATCGAAGTAAAGACATAGTAGAATTCAGATATGAAGATACCGGCAAGGATTTTAAGGCGTACTTTTGCAGAACTCCAATGAAATTGGACAGTGATGACACTTGGGTCGAGGAAGATGCAACGAAATCGAAACAGATACTGTTGCGCGATAAATGCTACTACGATTACTTCCAAACAACACAGTTAAAGTATTGTAAGCTCTACGTGACCGCCGATCCGAAGATTGCAGGCAAGGAGCTTTCTCAAATACCTTATGATGGTGTCGGCCCTTTCCGGGGGGTTTTGTGTGGTGATAAAGAGCGTATTGACTCAATATTGAAGCAGTCGGATTCCCTCTCGGTTCGACCTGATCTTGATCAGATAGGATCGGTGAAGTGTTATGTCGTCGATGCTGTTTCCAAACATGGCACTTATACGGTATGGTTTGATCCTGAGCACGGATACGGGATTGCCAAAGCAATTGTGCATAAGAGGCCTGAAGACCTTCGGTGGGGACGTCCGCGAAGCTCCCGTGCTAATTCAACTGAAGTGATGCAGAACGTCCGATTCGAGTGTGTGAAAGGTATATGGTTTCCAATGGAATATGAACGGTTGCCAACACATGAATACGAGGACAGAACTCTATCCGGCCGTGCGATATATAAGGTTACCTATCTCGATGTCAATCCGGACCACAACGAACTCGGATCGTTTAGCCTCGATGGGCTTGGCATACGAAATGGCACACGAATTAAAATTGTCAAGGAACCTGGAAAAACACTTGGCATCGAGCGTGCCTGGCGGGAGGGAATGAAATTCGTGCTGGATGAATGGGATCGCCGCATCCGATACGTGCCGGAGGACTGGTTTATACGAGTAGGCATGGGTAAGCTTCTGCCGGAGTTTGAGGGTATTGATCTGGACATCACTGCTGAGGATACGAAAGACAAAACAATTCTGCTTTGCTTTTTCGATATGAATCAGCGGCCATCACAGAACTGCTTGCGGCAATTGAGCGCAAGGGCAAAAGAGCTTATGGCAAAAGATGTCGTCATGGTTGCCGTTCAAGCATCAAAGGTGGATAGCAGCGTACTTAACGAATGGATGGAAAAGAACAAAATTCCCTTCCCCGTTGGAATGATCCAGGGTGATGAAGAGAAAATCCTTTTCACCTGGGGAGTACGTTCGCTGCCCTGGCTGATTCTGACGGATAAAGGGAGAATTGTGAGGGTGGAAGGTTTTGGGATTGATATATTGGAGGAGAGACTAAAACAAATATCACAACCGTAAAAGACGGGTCATTAAGAGTTTAGGTAAGGAGTGATGAAAATGGCTGCGATAATGAAGTTGAGTATTGTTGTGTTTGTGATGAACCTGGCGTTTATCTCACCTGCTTATGCCGTGTTGCCGGATATTACTGTTGCCGAACTTCTCGATGCCGTTAAACAAGGCGATTCTTTATTCAGAAATATTGACTGTAAGTACACAGTGGATGAGCAGCATGATCAGTCTATATGGGCCGAAAGTGGAATACCTTTGAAGCGTAAATTAGAGATTCACTGGCGCAGGGAAGGTATTAACGATTACCTTGATGTAACGAACCACAACGGCAGACTTGTCCTCGGCAAGCCGGTTCGGTTCGTTCAAGCCTATAACGGCACGATACGTATGCAGTGGATACCGAATCAGAATAGAGGTTCCATTTTCAATAAGCCGTTTGTTCATAATTGGACTCTCCCTATTGATTTCGGATTTACGCTCGGCGATCGAAATAAGAAGCTGGGCGAATCCCTGGATGATTGCCGGATTACGAACATCAGGCAGAAAAAGTGGCAGGGGCATGAATGTTATTCTGTGCAGGCCGATTTTACCAACGGCTCCAAGGTTGAGGTCTGGATAGATCCGGAAATTGGATGGAGAGCGAGACGTTTACAGATATACGGCCCGGACGGTTCTATCGAGCGGGATTCATCCACCGTGTTCAAAGACTGGGGAAGAGGGACATGGTTCCCGGTGAAAGGCATATTCAGGTCTTACGGGAATGACAGCTCTTCTGGAGAACGTGTTGTTTCTGTCGAAAAGAGATTGAAGGTCGAGCAGGTTACGGTCAATGCAAAACTGACAATCAAAGATTTTGAAGTTCAATACCCACGCGGTACAAGAGTACTTATTTATGACTCCGGTGAGTCGTACATTGCCGGAGTAACGTCGGTTGCCGGTTTCGGTGAAGACGAGTCAAATCCGCTGCAGGACAATCCACTACCCGATATGAATCCGTTTGCGGTTGGGGAAGATCCGAATGAAACGAAAGATAAGATGATACTTGTCTGCTTTTTCGATATGAACCAGCGGTCGTCAAGCAATTGTATGCGGCGGTTGAGCGCAAAAGCACAGGAACTCAAGGCAAAAAGCGTGTTCGTTGTCGCTGTTCACGCCTCAAATGTCGATGAAAACAAGCTCCGCCTGTGGCTTCAGAAGTACCGTATCGACTTCCCGGCCGGAATGATCAAGGCCGATGCTGCAAAAACCCGCGATGATTGGGGCGTCGGCTTGCTGCCCTGGCTGATTCTGACTGATGAGGAGCATATCGTGACTGACGTAGGTTTCACACTGGCCGAGCTTGATGAAAAACTCAAAGGCAATTCTGACTAATGATCCTGATCGGCAATCTACTGTTCTTTATGTCCGGTTTTGACTGCCTGATTCCAAGGCATAGATATTTGTTTACCCGCAAAACACAACACGCTATAATTACGAATTGAGTTCTCCGTAAGGAGTCCCTATGAATGCGTTTCGAGCCGCAGAACGCAGCACGATGAACGATGAACTATGAATGATGGAGGTCATTATGAAGACAAGATGGGTGTTTCTATTGGTCATATCGGCGGTTTTGTGCAACATCTCGATCGCCGCGGACGAGCAAGTGCGAGAAGTGCGCTTTGAGAAAATAATCATAGACAGAACATTCCGAGCCGAAGGAATTGCGGTTGGGGATGTAAATCACGATGGTAAGCTGGATATCCTTACCGGCGACGTCTGGTACGAGGCTCCCGATTGGAAGATGCACGAGCTGCGCCCGGTCGGCCGGTACGACGGCACAAAAGGCTACAGCAACTGCTTCGCCAATTTCGCACAGGATGTAAACGGTGACGGCTGGATCGATTCGATTGTCATCGGCCTGCCGGACGGGCCGTGCCTGTGGTATGAGAATCCGAAGAATAAATCCGGCCACTGGAAAGAGCGGATGGTTGCCAAAAGCGCCTGCAACGAAACCCCGATATTCGTCGACCTGCTGGGCGACGGCAAACCGGTGCTGGTTTTTGCCGTCCGGCCCAAAGGCCAGATGGCCTGGTTCGGCGTACCCGGTAACCTCGACGGCCCGTGGGACATGCACCTAATCGCCACCGGCCCGAACGCTCCGGGAACTGAGAAATACAGCCACGGCCTCGGCGCCGGCGACGTCAACGGCGACGGCCGGTGCGATGTACTTATCAAAGATGGATGGTGGCAGGCGCCCAGAACACGCACTCGCGAAAACTGGAAATTTCACCCGGCAAAACTCGGCCCCGATTGTGCCGATTTGCTCGTCTATGATATCGATAATGACGGCGACGGCGACGTTATTACCAGCTCGGCGCACAATTACGGCATCTGGTGGTTCGAGCAAATTCCCGGCGCGAACGGGCCGAAGTTCGAGCAGCACGAGATATTCAAGGCGTTTTCTCAGACGCACGCGATACGCCTGGTCGATGTAAACGGCGACGACATTAAGGATTTGGTTACGGGCAAGCGGCATTTTGCACACATGGGCAAGGACCCCGGCGGCAAAGATCCGGCGGTCCTCTACTGGTTCGAGCTGCGCCGCGGCGAGAACGGCGATATCGAATATATACCGCACAAAATCGACGACGATTCCGGCGTCGGAACCCAGTTCGAGATCGCCGATATGAACGGCGACGGAAAACCCGATATCGCGACCTCGAACAAAAAAGGCGTTTATCTCTTCATACAACTGCCTTAAAAAAGGTTTCTGCGTAGCAATCGGCGGAGAGCAGCTCCGGCAAATGTTGATATTTATTTGACTGCCGCCGGAAACACGCTATAATAAGACAGTTCACTAGGGGCGGCCTGCGATATGGCGGGCCTGAGAGAGAACCCTCTGAACCTGATCAGGACAATCGCCGAATCGGCGTCGAAGCCTGCGTAGGAAAGTGATTGGTTAATATCAAAAAACCGGCAACCTGACAATGAATCGCTTCCTGCGGGAGCGATTTTTTTATTTTAGACACGGAATAAAGAAAAATGGCAACACAGTTACAAATTGCACGAAATAGAGTGATTAGCGACGAAGTAGAATCTGTCGCCAGGGTGGAAGACGTCGATGCCGAGCTTATTCGGGATGAGATTGCCGCTGGGCGGCTTGTCATTCCCGCGAACATACGGCACCTGAAAACCAACTTAGTGCCGGCCGGTATCGGACGGGTGCTTTCGACGAAGGTCAATGCGAACATCGGTGCGAGCAGCGTTCGAAGCTCGGTCAAAGTCGAACTCGACAAAATGCAGGCGGCACTGGACGCCGGCGCCGATGCGATTATGGATTTGAGTACGGGCGGCAACCTCGACGAGACCCGCGAAAAACTGCTCGCCCGATGCCCGGTTCCGTTCGGGACGGTGCCCATCTACCAGGTTATCGAGAACAGGGGCGTCGAGGATATCGATGGCAGGATTATCCTCCAAATCATCGAGAAACAGGCCGGGCAGGGTGTGGATTTCTTCACGATCCACGCGGGAATTTTAAGAGAGCACCTGCCGCTGCTCGAGAACCGGGTGGCGGGGATTGTCAGCCGGGGCGGAGCGCTGCTGGCCAAGTGGATGCTGCATCACAATAAGCAGAATCCTTTATACGAAATGTTCGACGATTTGTGTGACATATTGGCCGAGTACGATATTTGCTTTTCCCTCGGCGACGGTCTGCGGCCGGGTGCAATAGCCGATGCCACCGACGAGGCACAAATAGCGGAGCTAAGAACCCTCGGCGAGCTGACCGCAAGGGCGCAGGAAAAAGGCTGCCAGGTGATGGTCGAAGGTCCCGGCCATGTGCCGTTCGACCAGATTCAGTACAACATGGAGATCGAGCAGGAGATTTGTCACGGCGCCCCCTTCTACGTACTCGGCCCTTTGGTAACCGACGTTGCGCCCGGCTACGACCATATCACATCGGCCATCGGCGGAACCGCCGCCGCCTTTTACGGTGCATCGTTCCTGTGCTATGTCACGCCGAAGGAGCATCTGGGTCTGCCCGACGCCGACGACGTTCGTGCAGGCGTCATAGCATCAAAAATCGCGGCTCACGCCGGCGATGTCGCCCGCGGCCTGGAAGGCACCGCCGAACGTGACAGGAAACTAAGCAAAGCCCGAACAAATCTGGACTGGAAAACACACCTGGCCGAATCGCTCGATCCGCAAACGGCCGAGCGGATGCACAATCAGGCCTGCGAAGAGATGAAAGCAAAGCGGCCTGATTCCGCCGATTACTGCTCGATGTGCGGCGAGGCCTGGTGCAGTGTCAGGATAAACAGGGAAATCCACAAAGCCATCAAGTCTTAACGAAAGGCGGTGGTGCCCGGTATGAGTAAACGTAAGATTCTGATCATCGAGGACGACCGGGATATTGTCGAAATGCTCGAATACAATCTTAAGGAGGAGGGATACGAGACCCTCTCGGCGTTGAATGGCGAGCTGGGTGTAGAGCTGGCCGGCAACGAACGGCCGGACCTGATCATCCTGGATATTATGCTGCCCATTATGGACGGTTTTGAAGTATGCCGGACTCTCAAAAATGATGACAGGGTATCACATATACCGATTATTATTCTCAGTGCAAAATCACAGGAGACGGACAAGGTCGTCGGTCTTGAACTGGGGGCAGATGATTATGTCACCAAGCCCTTCAGCCCCAGAGAATTGATCGCGAGAACAAGGGCGATTTTGAGAAGAACCCGGGGACAACAACCCGGCAGCAGAACACAACGGGGAGAGATTGTTATAGACAGCACCAGGCATAAAGTGATGGTTGGGAAAAAGGAGGTTCCACTGACCCTGACCGAGTTCAAGCTGCTGGAGTTTATGGCCCGGCGGCCCGGTGCGGTCTTTTCGAGATCTCAAATATTGGACGCGGTTACAGGGGATGATGCTGTCGTATGTGACAGGACGGTAGATGCTCACATCAAGTCGCTTAGGCATAAACTGGGTCCGGCTAAAGACTTCATTGAGACGATTCGGGGTGCCGGCTACCGATTTAAGGAAGTGTGAATGAAAAACAGAATCGTCTTGAAATTCTTCGGAGCGTTCGCGGCCTTAATCCTTATTGTCGTTTTTGTTTTGAACTTCTT
>DQCG01000204.1:731-7119 GCA_003533825.1 Phycisphaerales bacterium | reverse complement strand
AGTGACATGTCTGTAAGATACGCGATTAATCGTCCGTCGTGGCTCTCTCCCGGATTTGTAAGATAATTATGCCGCTCAAGCCGGCGGTATGTTTGCCATGCCCGGGCTCGGCACATATCGAAAACCTTCTTTCTTTCCTTATCATCCAGCGCCGGGTACAACCAGTCATAAGCGATATGGGCACACTTGGAAAAGGATAATCCGGCTTCGTCCCCCCACCTGGCGCTAACGGAAGTGACATCATCGTCATCCGTAGGCCAGGAAGCTATCTCCAGCAGAATTTTTTTAGCGGCCCGGGCGTACTTGTCTTGCTCGCTCATGAGAAACGCCAGCGAAAGATTCATCAGGGCCCCGTCCACATAACCGCGGAAGTATGAAAAGTAACGTCCGTATTCCAGGCGTCTGGTACCGGCGTCTTCGATCAGGTGGTACTTCGGAAAATCGGGAACGCCTTTCGAGAGCGCCCTGTCGGCTGCGGATTTGCAGGCCCTCCAGGATTTGCTGCGTGAAGATGACAACGTCGCACGGATGCGATTTAAGTCGGCTTTGGGATAGAGAATACGGGAATGCTCGGCGGGTACGCGACTTAGCAGTTCTCTTGGGGCTATCCACGGGAGTCTCGCCGCGCCGGGCAGGATGGTAAAGGACCGTCTTCCCCGCCTTGCGATGTCTGTGCCCTTCCCGTCGAACGCAATGACATCCCAGCTATAGTCTCCTGATGGGAAAACTCGATCCGGCAAATTGACAGGATTCTTGCCCACGTTTTGGCTGTAAATCCGATTGCCGTTTTTCTCGAAGATATCGACACGATAGTCTGTCGCCGCCGGGCATGGAAGCCAGGCCAAACCGACCGGGGATATCGGAAGTTCGGCACCGTCTCCGGGACGCGGGAAAAGCATGCGTCCGGATGATTGTTTTTGCAAAAACTCGGCGGCATTCTGTTCCCTTGCATATAAATACCGCCACGGCAACGCCGTGCTCAACCCGAATGCGCCGGCCGCTTTGATAAAAGTACGTCGTTTCATACCTTGTATCCTATCAGAATCAATTTGTGTTGTCCATTTTCTTCAACACAGTGGAATAGCTCGCGTAAGCGGCCGAATATTCCTGAATATGCGGTTCTCAACAGAATAGCAATCATTTGATAATTTCCAGATCCGCCATATAAATTGCGGTTATGATTCTGCCGTCGATATCCTTTTCGTGGGAGGAATACCACGACATTACAGCACGGTTCGAGATTATTTCTACAAAGCCCGGGTAGGAATTGTCGCCGCCGCTCGGAAGTTCGGCAAATTCGTGCAATTGGTCGTTCAGAAGCCAGCACATAGAAGTCCTGGGGCCCCTGTCACCTATGGTCTTGCGCCCGCCGACCACGTAGCGACCACCCCAGCGAGCGAGCAATGGTCCTCCGATGTACCGGTCGAGCTCTTTGCGCTGCCACTGCGTATAAGGCGGTTTTGATTTTAACAGTTGAGCTTTATCTCTGCCTCGCCGGCCGACGGCGATGATGCTTCCATCGGCCTCGAATTGAAAGGCGGTTTCGTCGCCATGGGTTTCCTGGAACAGGGCGCGGGTGCGCCATATCAGGCCGTCGTCGCTTTCCAGCATCGCCGATTCGACTATGGTGCCTTCGCTCCTCGGAGCATCTGCGAAATTCTTCTTTCGCCGGCCGCAGAGATACGCCTTTCCATTAAACGTATTGGCCCGCCAGATATAGTGGCCGAACGTCCCTTCAAGCATGACCGGACTGTGCCAGTTCGCACCATCCTCGGACCATGCAGCGTAGCCAAGGTGCTTGTTAAGGTCGTAGTCTTCGGATTTCAGCGTTGTTTCGCCGCTGTACCAGGTCCCGGTATAAACAAAGAGTTTACCCTTAAAAACGAGGAAGTGCGGATCGCGGGTGTCTCGTTTGTCCACGCTGAAGCTGTGAACCTGCTTCCACCGCTTTGTGTCCGGGCTGGCAAGGATTATGATCGACGACGTGGGATGCACCATGTGGCCGTCGGGACAGCTTCTAAACGTCAGGTAGAAGTTGCCTTCGAATCGAACCAGGTCGGTGAAAGCATTATGCCGGCCATTATGAAACACGCGGCGGATATTGGTAACTTTCACTTTAGGCAGCGAATTGGCTGCTGCCTGTGCCGGAAGGCAGAACATATACAAAATAAAGAATATCGCCACAAAATAAATCTTCCGGCCAGATTTATAAAGCGTGAAATCTGCAAATCTCTTCATAAATATTCCTTTTTCTAAAAAATTTTTATAAGAGCATCTAATTTTGGAGACGGCAAAATGAAAGACACATCGTGCTTTCTTTCGGCAATAGTATAAACCATGAATCAGTAATTTAATGAGAGGAAAATCCTAATGAAATTCTGTTTTTCGATTTAATCGATTTTATTTTAGAAGCAACGACAGGCAAAAACGGTGCGGATACAGGGTGTCTTTCCCTTCAGGCTGATAAAATTGCTTTTAAAAGCTCCACGATTTTGGCTTTTAGTCTTTTTATCACTATATTTTATATAGGAGTGAGCAAAAGCAATTAGCGCATATATCGCTCTGGTGGGGCATACATATAATCGTTGTCACGACAACCGGAAGTACGTGCAACACACTGAGTTACGTCGGGCTGGGCTGAATGTTCTGTTTTCGCGTAAACCTCCTGGTAGTCACAACCATTGGTATCGTGCTGCGAATAAGAACAATTATTATAAGACTAAAGGTGAAATACAACACAAATAATTGAAATAATAACCTCGTTGTGCATTGCACGACAAAAGATGGAGTTTTGCCATGGCCTCAAATATTAAGATCAGATTATTATTAGGATTGGTAGCCATATTTGTATTCTCATATATGCTAAACGGCCTGCCCTGCCTTGGCAATGCCAACCAGGGCAATGGAAGTGCAAACAGCATCCGGGCATTCCAGGAAAATCAAAAACTGCTGACGTCAACTCATGAGATCAGTGTCGAGCAAAGCCTCGTCGTACCCAAACTGAAAGCATCCGAGTTCGAAAAACTCAACATTTGGGGCATCTTTCCGAGCTCAATGTTCGAGGAAGTAGAATCCATCGGCAGAAGGCACTTTCCCGATAATGCCGAAGAAAATCAGAGCGGGCAGTACATTGTGCGGGACGGCGACACCTTATGGCGCATCGCCGCCCAGCAGCTCGGAGATGCATGCCGATACAAAGAGATCAGCAAACTGAACACCGATGTCCTGAAGAACGACAACGATCTGACTATTGGGATGCGATTGAGCCTGCCGACTCTATAAAAAGTGGTAGCACGGATTTCCCAACGGGTAGCGGGCAACGTTTAGGAGTGCCGGATTCTCGATGCTCGCGTGTGCTACATTTCGGCATAGAATTTTCTCACCCCCGGCAACAAAACGAATAACATTATCAACAATCCGTCAACCGCCGTAGTGTATTGGATGGCCCATTTAAAGCCGATCAGCAGACCCTCAACTATCAGCCAGACCGCCAACGTCACTCCGAGCCCGAGCGTCCCCGTCCAGGCCCAGTGATGCCCGCTCCAGCGGGACAATCTCTCTGCCCATCTCCACTTTGGGCGGGCCAGCAGGCCGTAGGTCAGCATCAGCGGCACAAGTCCCATCACGACCAGAAGGAATATGCCGGGAAGGATATAATCAGACACGGGCAACAATGGCAATGTGTCGGTCAACTGGAGCGAGCCGCCGGTGGGGTCGGCCAGCATGGCAATGCCGCCGTAGAGACCTCCCAGAGAAAGGAAAAGAAGAAAGAATAGAAGCGGCCAGAGTGTAAAGGGACGCTGCATTTGTTATTGATCTCCTTTCTTAACTCGTGTCTGCTGTGAAAAATAAAAACCGATGATGTCACCCCTGCTTAGTACGTGTTTAGCCAGCCTCTGGTATTAGCAACCATCCCCAAGCGCCATAAGGCGTCCCCAAGGGATTGCCGATTGAGGCTGCCACCCCTTTTCCATTAATATTATTGGGTGGCAGCCTCATCCCAATTGTCGTTTATTGGGATGGGGATGGCTTTTCCCTGGCTAAACACGTACCCTGCATAAGCAGGAGTCCAAAGCGAAAAAGTTGGATTCCCACTCCCGCGGGGATGACAAATACAGTTTCCGCAGCACTAACTAACCAGAATATTTCGAGCCGCTATGATTATGAACATGCAGCTCGGAATCATCAGGCCAGCGATTCTTTGCAAAACTTAACGCACTTGGCAACTTCAGCCACGGCGTCCGAGCCCTGGGGCACCCTGTATTCGAGCTCAATATCGCAGGGGAACGTCCACTTTTCGCGCTTGACCAATTGCAGGATGAGCGCCACCGGTGTATCCCCCTGGCCGAAAGGCATGTTAGGGCCGTTATTGACCTTCCTGTCCTTCAGATGAAGGCTGAGGATACGGTCATGGTGCTTGCGGATAAGCGGAATCGGTGACTCGTTCGTGCCGGCGACATAATGACCGGTATCAAGGTTAATTCCCAGATATTTTCCGTACGACAAGATGGGGCCATCGTACGTCGTGGGCCTGAGCTGAGTGTGGTTGTGGAAGCCTATCATAATCTTATGTCTATCGGCGATAGGCCCGAGCCTCTTAGCCGCTTCTTCCGAAAGCTCTCGCGTGATGCCTCTGGCGCCGAGTGCTTTGGCCACATTGAAATAGTAGTCGATTTCCCCATCCGTCATTCCCTGATTGCCGATACTGCCGAACTTGACTATATGGATATTAACTCCCGCATCGTTGTACATCTTGCGGAGTGCCCGGTACTTATCCATCGAAACCGACAAGCGCCAATCGAGCTGTTCCTGCCGTCTTTGCCTCTGGTCCCTCTGCTGCTCGGCGGTCATTCGTCCCCGTCGCCTTCCGGCGCCGGCCGGCAATCCGGCGAATTTCTCTGCCGGATCTCCCATCAACTCGAGCGAGCTGATACCGCACTGAACAGCATACTTGAGAATGTCCTCTGCGCTGCCGGGCATGCTGCGCCAGCTATAGGTGATGGCACCGATTTGCACACCATTGAAATTGGAATTGGGCTTAGTCGCTCGGCCGCCGGAGCCGGCCAGAACATACCGACTCATCATCGTTGAGGCGGCAAGCGCCGCCGCTGAACCCATAAATCCACGCCTTGACACCGTTGTTTCGCTCTGTTCGTTCATAGTTCTTTCTCCAAAGGTAATTTCTATAAATTCATTTGTTCATCACCATACCATATTGAATTCGATGGTCTTTCTCCTGTCAAGTATTTACCGCCGGCGGATAAATCACACGAAGGATTCCGGTTGGCCATGTCTGGCTCGCTGAGCCACGCGCCGGCAATACAATTCAACGCACTTGCCCGGCCGGACGCATATTTCGGCGCATATCCTCCTGGAACGCGATGGCTTTGTCGCGCAGCGCACGCACGATCTTGCCGTTGCCCCTTACGACGTTGTGCTGCTCGGCAATATCCTGCTCAAGGTTATACAGGGCCGGCTGCGGATTTAAGAACAGCTTCCACTTCCCGGATCGTACCGCCACCAGTTCGCCGAGATTACCGTGGTAAAAGAAGGCATCATGCGGCGACTTTGCTTTATCAGGCTCAGTTAATAAAGGGCCGATGTCCCTGCCGTCGATGACCCTATCCTTCGGCAGCGAGGCGCCAGCCAGATTGGTGAACGTCGGATAAAAGTCCATCGAAGTAGCCATCTCGCAGCAGACTTTTCCGCCGGCGACGTTTCCCGGCCCCCACGCGATGCATGGAACGCGAAGCCCCCCCTCGTAAGTTGTCAGCTTTCGCCCGCGCAGCGGCAGCGCCGAGGCGCCCGGCCCCGGGCCGTTGTCCGAAGTATAAATAACGATAGTACGGCGGTCGAGATCGAGCTGCCGCAATGTATCGAGAATCCGGCCGGTGCTCCAGTCCAGACATTCAATAACATCGCCGTACAAGCCGCCCGCCGATTTTCCTTTGAACTTTTCCGATATGCCGAGCGGCTGGTGAGCCATCGTGTGAGGCAGATACAGAAAGAACGGCCTGTCCTTGCTCTTTTTAATAAACCGGACGGCCTCTTGTGTATATAATTCCGTCAGCTCTGCCGGATCGGCCGGTCGCTTGACTACCTTGCCGTTGCGAAGGATCGGAACGCCCCCTTTATCCGTCAGGTAATCCGCTTCGAGATCCAGATTGTGGTAAAGCCCGAAATAATAGTCGAATCCCTGGCTGGTTGGGACGAACGGCGGCAGGAATCCAAGATGCCATTTGCCGATGCACGCCGTCGCGTAGCCCTTTTGTCTGAGCAGTTCGGCCAGCGTGACTTCGTCCGGGTGAATGCCGAGACGCGAATCCGGACGCTGCACCCAGTTGCCCAGGCCGACACGAGACGGATAGCAGCCCGTCAGCAGAGCCGC
>DQCG01000204.1:0-608 GCA_003533825.1 Phycisphaerales bacterium | reverse complement strand
CGAAAATGATGATGAAATTCGGTGGTTTCGTTTCCGAACCCTTTGCCGCAATTTTGCTGCGGGCACTAAGGCTGCAACCAGCGCTGCCGGCCGCCGCGGCAAGCATCATTCGAAGAAAACTACGTCTATTCACAATGTCCCACTATTCCTGTTCAAATGTATGCTGACATTGTCCTTAAACTTCCTTCCACTGTCCCGGTATCGGGAAGGGGAACTGACCGTCTTTGTCGGCTTTGACGGGTGCCGGGCTGTCATAATCCAGCTCGTCGAGATAACTGCAGAACTGAAATTTTGACTCCATAATCTGATCCCAGGTCACTTCCTGGCCGGTATGACAGGCGGCTCTGCCCATCAATGACGTGAGGTCCGAGTAAATCGCGCGCTTAATTTCATTGTGCGGCCGATCCCTGCGGATACTTTCAATCAGTTCATTCCACTCATACTGCCACGGACTGTGAGCATCCTTCGTCGGCGTCCATGAGATATTGCTATTCTCGATCCGCTGATCTTTGAACATGTGGACTGTCGCACGATGCGTCCTGCCGGAGAATTGTGCCGCACATTTGGTGCCGTGAATGAAGGTTGCGAATTCCGAGCGCGTCTTGCTG
>DQCG01000692.1 GCA_003533825.1 Phycisphaerales bacterium | reverse complement strand
CGTGCCATGGAAGTGGTGCACGATGAAGAGATGCTGCGATACTATGTCGCCAGGGCGACGGATGTCTCGCCGGAGCGGCCGATTCTTATTGACAAGTTCCTGGAAAACGCCATCGAGGTGGAAGCCGATGCCATCGCCGACGGCACTGATGCATTCGTGCCGGCGATTATGGAGCACATCGAGCTGGCCGGCGTCCATTCGGGCGACTCGGCGTGCGTGCTGCCGCCCGTTAGTATTCCTGAAAAACATCTCAAGACGATTTATGACTACAACCGGAAAATCGCCATCGAGTTTAACGTGGTCGGTTTGATGAACATCCAGTACGCCATCGCCGATGACGTCGTTTACATTCTCGAAGCCAACCCGCGTGCATCGAGGACCGTACCGCTGGTTTCGAAGGTCTGCGGGATTTCAATGGTTCGTGTTGCCACGCAGTTGATGCTCGGTAAAAACCTGTCGGATATGAAGTTAAAGAGGATGACCATTCCACATTTCGGCGTAAAAGAGGCCGTGTTTCCTTTCAACATGTTCCCCGAAGTCGATCCGCTTTTGGGACCCGAGATGCGCTCGACCGGCGAAGTCCTCGGCATGGCGGATTCGTTCGGGCTGGCGTTCTATAAATCGCAGGAGGCGACGCAACTGCCGCTGCCTTCAGAAGGAGCCGTCCTGATTACGATTTCGGACGAAGACAAAGCTTCCGCTCTCCAGACTGCGAACCAATTCGAGAAGCTCGGTTTTAAGATTCTCGCTACCGAGGGAACGCACAAGCTCTTAACGAAGAATAAAGTGAAATCGGAGCACATTCTCAAGATGCACGAGGGCCGGCCGAACATCATGGATAGTATAAAGAACGGCCAGATACAGCTTGTTGTCAACACCCCAAGCGGAAAGCAAAGTAAATACGACGACTCATATATTCGCAAAGCAGCAATTAAATACAAAATACCCTACATCACGACAGTAGCAGCAGCGGTAGCGGCGGCTAAGGGTATAGCGGCCTTTAAGAAAAAGCCCGGGCAGATTAAATCGCTCCAGGAATACCACGCGGATATAAAATAAAACAGTGTCTTGTCACAGTTTACATATTCCCTGACTCAATTAAAAATGGCTTTTAATTCCCTTCCAATTGAATCATATCCACTTCCGGGACAATCACCATGGCGCCCATTTTTCGCGTGCCGTATGATTCTCGGTTATAACCGATGATGATTGGCTTGCCGATTTTCGCCCTGATGCTATTTGACAATATCTCATCGTTTCGCTCACGTCCAAGTCGGCTGTCAAAACGGCGCGTTTCACGGGGCTCCTCCACGTCGACGTTAAGCTCCAGCATGTGATCCGATTCAGTATCAAGTCGCAGGCTCAGTGTCCAGGGACCAATGGGAACCTCGACCATGCCGGGGACCGATAAGTTGCCGAACCAATAGCCCACCGTCCGTATGTCATCGCCCAGGAACTTGGCGATGTGTTTCTGCATCTGGTCGGGCAATTGCGTATATTGTGCGGCTGCTATTTTGTCTGTGAATGTTTCATTATCATCCCATTTCAGCTCCGTGATATGGGATTCCGGAAACTTCTCAAAGAAGCGCTTAAAAGACTCATCTGAGGCGGCCTTGCCCCGAATCAGATACTCAGCTAGTGGCTCGGAGAGCTCATGGTTAATACAAAGAAACTCGCTTATTTGCAAATCATTATCTGCAGCGGCAACCGATAATTCTTTTGAAGACACTATAGAAGATGTTTGCAAGATCATTGAAAATGATCTCATACCCTTACCCCCGGAAGAAGTCTCAAACATATAGATGCGATATACGAGGTTTTGAATATCCTGGGATGTTGATGCTTCAGGGGCCTCAACATCCGTCGCTGCGATCAAACTCTCAATACTTTCCATCTGCTCTTGCGTCGCATTAATAATGACGCGATTCATGCGATGATCCTGATGTACTTCTATACTGAAAACACTCTCTATCAGTCTTGCCAGTTCCTCTGCCATAGTGTACTTGAGTTGAAAGATTTTAACCACCGTTGGGCTTTCTACCTTAGGGAGTGTTGAGAGCACTCCGGGTGGTGTGGCCATCGGTGTAGCATTTTGACGCGGTGCCCCTCGAAATAGTGACTTGGGTGTCGGTTCTGTTTGTGCTACGAACAAGGGCTCCGGTTCCTGCAACTGCGCTTGCGTCACCTCTGCATTCTGTGCCAGTGACGCGCTTGAGACAACCAAAACTCCTAAAATGGAAACAATTAATGTTCTGACCTTCATCGTTCAATCTCCTTTCTATTATAGATTCCATACTACGTAGATTTCACCATTATCCAACGTTCCATGAAAAGTCCGTTGCTCTGGCGCGGTCTCTCCAGCTTTTTCGACCACAATTTCCGGGTTCTCGAATTCCGAGTAAAAATCATCGATGATCTTTCCCTTATACGTCTGTGAATATCTCGTATGCTCGACTTCCAACAGCTCATCTGCGGAAGCCGTTCCGGCAAGATCAATGGAGTCGTTCATAACAACCGACATCAGGATGCATCCGGTCACAATACCGATTGCAAATGTCAAGGCAGGCTTCCTGAAAAAATCCAGCAGTATCAAAAACCACGAGGACTCTTGCGGCCGGCCCTGCCAGGATTGTTTGAAGATTTGAGCTTTTCGCCTGGATGACAATTCCGGCACGGCTGCCTGATCCAATCGCTCGAACGTCGAGAGAAAAGAATTATATTCGCTTAGCAATTCTTCCTGCGATTCGAAGCTGTCGTGAAAAAGCTCTTCGAATTCTTCCAATGATAAACGTTGATTTTTCATATAGATGAACCTCTATTGATTTAGTTTCCCAGCCAGTTTAGCCCGTAATGCGAGCAACGATCGGCGAATATGTGTTCGCACCGCACCTTCGCTGCAGCCGAGTGTTTCAGCAATTTCAGCAACGGGCAAATCCTCATAATATCGAAGGATAAAAGCTGTTCGCTGGTTCACACTGATTTTTTCCAGTGCTTCACGAATTCGCTGTTGAATGAGTGCTCCATCCAGTTTCCGATCTCCCGGATTTTCATCAGTCGTCATTGCTCTTGCCCGAATATCATCACTGCCGACATGATTATCGTGCTTGATCCATTTCCGGTAATAATCGATAGCCGTATTGGCGGTTACGGTATTCAACCAGGCGGCGAACGATTTACTGCATTGAAACCGGTCGATATTTCGGAATACTTTCAACCATACTTCCTGGACACAATCCTGCACCTGCAAAGGATCCAGGACAATCCGGCAACAGATACGATGAATCCTGTCGATATGCCGGTTATACAACCAGGCCGCGGCATTTCGGTCGCCTTTTTTAACTGCCTCAATCAAGGCCTCATCTGAAACGGGATATTGTTGATTCATCGTTCAAGTAATACATACGAATGATTATGTAAAAATGTATACAAAAAAAAGGGGACAATTTGGATTACCTGAAAATAAATCTCAAAATACCACAAAATCCCGGCTTCAGTCGGAAATGCAATTCATCTGAGCTTATGTAAAAAAGATTTCACCGTCGCGGCTCCGTCCCCAAAGATTGATTTGCCGGCTGATAGTCGTGCCGGCGAAGCTTTCCGGAAGAGCGCCACTTTCATCTATACGAATCCATCCTTCGACCTTCCCGAAATCACCGGCTGCAGTTACTCCGAACCAGCCGCTGGTATGCTGCAATTTTACGTCGAATTTTTCGCTTGCGCCATTAACTGCCATAATCGCGGCGATACGCGTTTTTTTAGATTCTTTTGCAGTTTCTGCTGTCACATGCCAATGGTTTGCTTTTTTCCGGTGATAGGCTTTCGGGATACTGTAATTGTACGGGGTGTCGAATTGATCCGTCTGTGTGAGAGTTAATCCATGGGAACACGCCAAGTTAACGTCCAGCGTGGCCCCGCGGCGATGGGAGATCACCTGACCGCCCTGGATTTCCATTTTTTCAAAGGCATGAAGCAGCCACTGGTATTTACTCTGTGTCGGTGCTTCGATTTCATCCAGCAGCAAAAATAATCCCGGCCGGAGAAATAGAATCCGGCGAATCCACTTGTTAAGTCTGCCCATATATGCCGGAGTAGCATCGCCCGCCAGATAGGAATAACCGGCGGCATCCTTAAAATCCACAATCGCGCCGACGGCGTCCGCCGAGCGTATCTTCTGTCCCTGGCCATTCACAAGTATACAATTGTTGGCCTTGGTGGCTCGTGTCCATTGAGCATGATGGGGCTTGCCGTATGATGGGCCGTAATAGCCAGATGGAATCGCCAGTGCCGTACCGCCTTTCATGATAGCGAAGCCATTCTGGTCGGCATGGCTGTGTGAGACGCTGCCGTAGGGGCTGCTCTTGAAAATCAGGCAGGTGTCTCTTTCCGGCTGTGTCAGGTCGCTGTGCAGGCCCGCCCAGCCGACGCCTTTGAAAACTCTCGAATCAGGCAGATCGGCCGGCACTTTGGCAGGCAGTTCATCCTCGTGCAGCAGGGCGCCAAAGCCGCCCTTTTGGCCCCGGTAGCCCGGGATTTGTTTTACCCACCAGCCGATATACGGATCATTATATCGGTGGGCGTGGAAAGACATCAGCTCGGCGTATCCGCTGCCGCCGCGGGCGCCGGGCCCGCCGCCCTCGGCTGAGTCGCCAAAGGGGCGTATTTCGCCGTGGTTGGCCGTGCAGTAAAAGAAGAAGTAGCGGACACGATTGAAGAACGGACGCTGCCAGAGGTCG
>DQCG01000520.1 GCA_003533825.1 Phycisphaerales bacterium | reverse complement strand
AGGAGCTGTCGGCGCTATAGCAATACAGCGATATTTAGCCCCCGGATTTATATGGGAATTTATCGCCCGATGGCGTAAAATAGTATAGAGAAGAGTTTGTTCCTTTTGTGATATAGGAATACTTAGAATACTTAAAAGTATTATTATGGGACTTTACGATAGAGATTACACTCAGGCAGATTTCGAGACTCGTCATTCGCGTTTCGGTCGTATGCCGCAGATGCGGTTTGGCTCTTCACACTTGACACCGGTGGTCAAATGGCTGCTCATAATTAACGTGGCGGTATTTTTGCTGACCCTCATGGTAGTCCAAATCGCAAATTTCTTTTACACATGGTTCTCGGTCTATCCTCTCACCGTGGGAATGTCGCTGCAATTATGGCGGGTAATCACTTACCAGTTCCTTCACGATGTCAGTGGATTTGGCCACATTTTTGTGAATATGCTGGCTTTATTCTTTTTCGGCCCGATGCTGGAACGATTCTGGGGCAGCAGGAAATTCCTGATTTTCTATCTTGTCTGCGGCGCAACGGGCGGTGTGTTGTATCCGGTGCTGGCAAATATAGGGTGGCTGGATAAAGCTCCATTGGTGGGTGCTTCCGGCTCCGTTTTGGGCATACTTGCGGCCGGAGCGATATTGTTTCCCAATCTGAAAGTCTATGTCTGGGGAATTTTCCCCGTAAAACTAATGGTTCTCGCAATCATCTTTGCGGGGATCAGTATCATTACTTTATTGCGTCCCGATCAGTTTGCCAACGCCGGCGGCCAGGCGGCTCATCTGGGTGGCATGGCGGCCGGGGCTGTCTACGTGCTCTCGCAGTCTTGGCGCAACAAATTCAAGTTCAAAGTCCGGGCCGGCACATGGGAAAAGCAGATGGCCGCCCAGCGCAATCTACAGGCCGAGGTAGATCGCATCCTCGAAAAAGTCCACAACTCCGGCATCCAGAGCCTGAACTACAAAGAAAAAAAGATCCTCAGAGAAGCCACCAAAACCGAACAAATGCGAAACCAGTTCTAAGACCAATATCTGTTTAGCCCACAGATTCGTACGTGTTTAGCTGGCCCCTGGTATTAGCGACCGTCCCCAAGGGACTGCCGCTTGAGGCTGCCACACATTTTCCATCAATGATATTGGGTGGCAGCCTCATCTCAATTGTCGTTTATCGAGATAGGGATGGCTTTCCCTTGGCTAAACATGTACTTATCCACGGGTCCTCTGTATCCATAACATTAATACATTACTCGAAACTTGAATTCTAAAGCATGATTCGATATCCTTTTGGGAAATGAGGCTCAGCGGTGTCGCCGAGCGGCAGGAAACAGGAGAAAAACCATGCGCTCTTTAACCATCTCTATCTTCTTAACGCTGTTGTTATCGTCACCCGGATTATGTCAGAAACCTTTATCGATACCTGTATCGACCTATTCCATTGTCGCGCGGGATCCGGCCACGGGCGAGATGGGCGTGGCGGTTCAAAGCCACTGGTTCTCAGTCGGCTCTGTTGTCCCCTGGGCCGAGGCCGGGGTCGGTGCCGTGGCGACACAATCCTTCGTAGATCCGGCCTACGGTCCGCTGGGTCTTGAGCTTATGCGGGCCGGTAAAAGCGCCCCGGCGGCGCTGAATGCGCTGGTCTCGACCGATGAGGATAAAGCGGTCCGCCAGGTCGCCATGATAGATGCCAAAGGCCGGGCGGCGGCACATACCGGTAGCCGCGCGATTTTCGCCGCCGGTCACCACGTGGAAAAGCAATACTCCGTCCAGGCCAACCTGATGGACAAGCCGACCGTCTGGCCCGCCATGGCCAAAGCCTTCGAATCGGCGGAAGGTGACCTGGCCGAGCGTATGCTGTGCGCGCTGGAAGCGGCACAGGCCGAAGGCGGCGACATCCGCGGCCGGCAGTCAGCCGCCATTGTCGTGGTTCGGGCTGTCTCAACGGGAAAGCCGTGGGAAGACCGGCTGTTCGATTTGCGCGTGGAAGACCACCCTAATCCCGTCAACGAGCTGCGGCGGCTGGTCCGGCTGCAGCGGGCCTACCAAAAGCTCAACGAAGGTGATATGTGGCTGACAAAGAAGGATTTCGCTAAGGCCATAGAATCTTACAAACAGGCAACCACAATCGTGCCTGACAAGGCGACCAACGGCGAAGCGGCTTTCTGGGTCGGCATAACGTTGATAAACGATGCAAAACAAGTCGATGAAGGAATTCCGTACCTGGTTCGCGCTTACCGGCAGGATTCACGCTGGGCCGAGTTGGTTACCCGGCTGCCGGCAGTGGGTTTGCTGCCCGATGACAAATCCCTGATCGACAGACTGACAATCGCCATGAAGAAAAAGGAGAATTGATGAGTAAGCCTCCGAAGCATCTGAAAAAGGGAATTTTGCTGCTCGGCATAACTTTGATCCTTTGGGTTACGGCGTTACTTTTCCGGTTTCGTATTGTCAACATTTTCGACGCTTACCTGATGAAGTTCCCCGGGCCTTTAGTTATCTGGGGCATCATGCTTTTCTGCCCCTTGCTGGCGGTTTATTTCGGGATAAAGATTATTCGCTCGCGGCAGAATCCTCCGGCCGGCTGGCTGCTGACAATATCCGGCGGCTTTTTGTTCATTGCTTTCGTAGTATTAATCGGAATCCCAATAATTATTGAGCTAATGACCCCTGAGACTCCGAAGAATCCGACCACGCCGAGGCCTTTTACAGCCCAGGTCGGACTGCCTGTTTTTCCGGGCGCCGAAGGATTCGGCACGCGAACTGTCGCCGGGCGGGGCGGCAAAGTAATCGAGGTGACATCGCTGGCGGACGAAGGCCCGGGCACACTGCGAGCGGCGGTCGATGAGCCTTATGCCCGAATTATCGTCTTTCGCATCGGCGGAACCATCGAGCTCAAATCGGAACTGCAAATCAACCATCCGTTCGTAACCATCGCGGGCCAGACTGCACCCGGCGGCGGAATCTGCATCAAGGATGCCGGCACAACTATTATCACCCACGA
>DQCG01000581.1 GCA_003533825.1 Phycisphaerales bacterium | reverse complement strand
AAGCTACTGGCTCGTCGGCGGGGTATTTTCCTGGATTATCGCCCCGTGGATCGTAGCACTTCTCGTCGTTCCCGGACTATTCTCGGTGCTCGCCGAGGCGCCGGCAAGCACAATCTTCTGGACCTATTTCTTCGGGATTTTGTGGGGCATCGGTGGCTTGACCTTCGGCCTGTCCATGCGATACCTTGGTATGTCGCTCGGATACGCCATAGCGTTGGGTTTCTGCGCCGCCTTCGGCACAATCATCCCGCCGATATTCAAAGGCGATTTCGTCGGGCTTCTCGCCAATACCTCAGGCCTGGTTACCCTCGGAGGCATTCTCATCTGCCTGATCGGTATCGCCGTCTGCGGCTGGGCCGGCGTCTCCAAAGAAAACGAAATGCCCGAAGAGAAGAAGAAGGAGGCAATCAAAGAATTCAACTTCGCCAAAGGACTTTGGGTCGCAATGTTCGCAGGCATAATGAGCGCATGCATGATATTCGGTATAGAAGCCGGCGGGCCGATTGCCGATCTTGCTTTCGGCAAAGACAGCACATCATTATGGAAGGTCACCCCCATCTACATCTTCGTCCTCGCCGGCGGCTTTACCACGAATTTCCTATGGTGCCTCTATCTGAATATCAAGAACCGCACAACCAAAGATTACCTCAAATCCGACAAGGCCCCCTTGGCCAACAATTACCTCTTCAGCGCCCTGGCGGGGATTACCTGGTATCTGCAATTCATGTTCTTCGGAATGGGAAAGACCAGAATGGGCCAGTACGATTTCTCGAGCTGGACAATACACATGGCCTTCATAATAGTCTTCAGCAACATCTGGGCACTGATATTCCGCGAATGGAAGGGCTCGAGCAAGCGTACACACCGCCTGATAGTGCTCGGCATACTCGTCCTGGTCGTATCAATATGCGTCGTCGGATTAGGTAACTATCTCAAAAAAACCGAAACAGAAGCTGCTGATCCCGTTCCACAATCTTCGCGGGTAACTATGGTCGCACATTCCCAGTGAGGTGAAAATGGCGCACAAAGAAAGGATGACTTCGAGAGAGCGTGTGATAAAGGCCCTCAATCACGAGGAGCCCGACAGGATTCCCATCGATCTCGGCGGTTTCCAGACCGGTATACATAAAAAAGCGTATATCGAATTGCTCGATTATCTGGGTATTGACGATGAGCCGACAATCATGGATCCCGTCCAGCAGCTTGCCGGGCCGTGCGAAGAGCTGCTGGAGCGTTTCCATGTCGATATTCGCTACGTATGTGCCCACGGCCCCGAAAGCTTTAAGGGCGGCATCGAGCGCAATACTCGCGGCGGCAGGCTCTGGCACGACCTCAAAGATGAGTTCGGCGTCATCTGGTCTATGCCGGATGACCAGCAGCTCTATATGGACATATCACACCACCCGCTGGCCGGCGCTACTGTAAAAGACCTCGCGGAATATCCGTTTCCCAAAGGAGATGATCCGACGAGGTTCACCGGCGTTCGCGAAAAGGCCCTGGAACTGCGCAGCCAAACACCGTATGCGATATCGACCGGAATCGGCGGCGTCGTTTACGAGATTTGCTGGTATATGCGAGGCCTCGAACGATGGTTCACGGACATGATCGAAAATCCCGGATTTTGTGAAGCCCTTCTCGATAAGATGCTTAAATTCTGGCTGGGCTACTTCGACGGTTTTATGGCCGAAGTGGGTGACATTATAGACATCGTGATGATAGGAGACGACCTCACAGGTCAGAGTGGGCCTCTGTTTTCGCCGGATTTCTACCGTAAAGTAGTAAAACCCAGGCAGAAAAAGCTCGTCCGGCACATCAAATCCTTAACGAATGCAAAAATCTGGTATCATACCTGCGGTGCCTGTTATAAATATATCCCGGAGCTTATCGACAACGGGATAGATATCCTCAATCCCGTCCAAATCGGCCTTGTTGATATGGACCCGAGAAAGTTGAAAGAGCAATTCGGAAAGCAGCTTGTCTTCTGGGGCGGCGCAATCGACACCCAGCATGTATTACCCTTTGCTGAGCCGGGTCAAATCAAAGACCACGTGCGGGCAAATCTCGAAGTTTTCAAACCCGGCGGCGGCTACATATTCAATAACGTCCACAACATCCAGGTTGGTGTCCCCCCTGAAAATATCGTCGCCCTATTCGATTCGGGGTACGAATTCGGCTTTTATGATTGATTATTACATCTAAAGTAATAAATACAACAAAACTTCACTTTCACTTCTGTGCGAATATCCGTATAATCTGAAGCTGGAATATGTTGGAGTTGTTATGGTTTATTTTCGGGATAATATTGCTGAGTTAAAAGGTTACGAGCCGGGTTTTCAGCCGAAGTTGGTGGATATAATAAAGCTCAATACCAATGAAAATCCGTATTTGCCCTCGCCTCAGGCCGTAGAGGCTCTGAATAAACTCAATGCAGAGCAGCTTCGGCGGTATCCTGATCCTGTTGGAACTGCGTTTCGAGAAGCCGCCGCGGAAGTCCACGGGGTAGGTCCGGAAAATATAATGTGCTGCAACGGCGGTGACGATTTGCTGACTATCGCTTTTCGTGCTTTCTGCGATGAAAACCGGCCCGTCGCGTACCCGATTCCGACGTATTCGCTTTATCCCGTGCTGGCGAATCTGCAAAATTGCAGGGCTATAGAGGTGCCGTTCGACCACGAGTTCAATCTGCCGGTCGAATTAATAAAAACAGGCGCCGCTTTGACTATCGTCTGCAATCCTAACGCGCCGAGCGGCAGTTTTGTAAGTGTCGGAGAGATGGCCTCGCTGGCCGATGAGCTTTCCGGCGTGCTCTTGATTGACGAGGCCTACGTGGATTTTGCCGATGAAAATTGTGCCGGACTGGTTAAAGACTTCGATAATGTAATTATCCTTCGCTCTATGAGCAAAGGCTACGGTCTTGCCGGGCTGCGTTTCGGCTATGCTATTGCCTCGGCCGATTTGATATCCGGATTGCTGAAGGTCAAGGATTCCTACAACGTCGATGCTGTCGCTATCGCGGTGGCGACCGCGGCGATAAAAGACCAGGAGTATTTCAGGCAGACGGTCGAGAAAGTGAAAAAAGCACGCGATTTATTAACTGCGCAGCTCCGCGCTTTGAAATTCGATGTGATGCGCAGCTACTCGAATTTTGTTCTTGCTGAGACTAAGGATTGTCCGGCCAGAGTTATTTATGATAAGCTGGTGCAGCGAAATATTTACATCAGGTACTTTGACCTGCCCGGGCTGGAAAATAAGTTGAGGATAACGGTCGGTACCCCCGAACAAAACGATGAAGTCATTTTGGCGTTGAAAGAAATCTTGCAGGCGTAGGGACAACCCTGTGTGGTTGCCCAGGGCAGGCACACGGGCCTGCCCCTACAAAAGGAAATGATTATGGAACAGCGAACGGCTGAGATTCACAGGCAAACGAAAGAAACCGATGTAACCGTCGAGCTTAATCTGGACGGCGCCGGTAAATATGAAATTGACAGCGGCGTCGGCTTTCTGGACCACATGCTCACGCACCTGAGCAAGCACAGCGGAATCGACCTTGTAGTCAAAGCCAAAGGCGATCTCCAAGTCGATGCGCACCATACGGTCGAAGATATCGCGATTTGCCTGGGCGAATGTTTGCTCAAGGCCCTCGGCGACAAAAAAGGAATCGCCCGGTACGGCCACAGCTCCGTGCCAATGGAGGATGCGCTGGCCAATGTCTCGGTGGATTTGTCCGGCAGGCCGGCCTGCGTGTATAACGTCGAATATCGAACGGATAAAATCGGCGACTTTGACGTCGAGTGCCTCGAAGAAATGCTGCGGAGCTTTTCGAACACCGGCAGGTTCAATCTGCATATCAACGTGCCGTACGGCACGAACAGCCACCATATTGCCGAGGCGATTTTCAAAGGGCTTGGCAAGGCGCTGCATGCGGCCGTTAGCGTTCTCGGGACGGACGTCCCAAGCACAAAGGGGATACTGTGATTGAGGAGCAAGACGCCGGATATCGGATAGGTATCGGCACTGACATTCACAGGATAGTTGAGGGCAGAAAGCTGATGCTCTGCGGAGTCTATGTTCCGTACCCGGCGGGCCTGGCGGGCCACAGCGACGGAGATGTGGGCCTGCACGCCGTGATCGATGCCCTGCTCGGCGCCAGCGGGATGGGTGATATAGGGACATTGTTTCCCGATACCGATCCGGCCTTGAAGGATGTCGACAGTAAAGAGCTCCTGTTTGTAGTAAAAGAGCAGCTTGAAGAAAAAAAGTGGGAAGTGGTCAACGTTGATTTGATTATACATACGGAAGAGCCGAAGCTCGGGCCGTTCAAGGGCCAGATGAAACGATGCATTGCGGGGCTTTTGGGCATCGATTTTACCGCCGTGAACGTCAAGGCCAAGACCAACGAAGAGTTCGGCGATATAGGAGCCGGCGAGGCTATGGCCGCCACGGCAACGGCACTGATAAGAAAGAAAAGAAGAAGAACGTTATAATTGACTATTTACAATTGAATATTGGCTATTGAGAAGTTGAGCATATCAGAAATCCGTCAATCTTGCTCCGGGCAGGAAGGCGGGAAAACGGAAAAATAGTCAATGGAAGGATTATATGGTATTGCAGCTTTATAACAGCTTGACGAGGAGGAAAGAACCATTTGAGCCGTTGCAGGAAGGCAGGGTCGGGATATACGTCTGCGGGCCGACCGTTTATGGTCACGCCCATCTGGGGCATGCGAAAAGTTACGTCAGCTTCGATATTCTGGTTCGATATCTTCGCTATCTCGGATACGCCGTTACTTATGTACAGAATATAACCGACGTCGGCCACCTGACCGACGATGCGGATGAAGGCGAGGACAAGATCGGCGAGGCGGCCAAAAGAGAGAAGGTGCATCCGATGGCACTGGCCGAATCTTATACTCGAAGCTACTTTGCGGACATGGACGAATTGAACTGCGTCCGGCCGGATATCAGCCCGCGAGCCAGCGGCCATATCATCGAGCAGATCGAACTGGTAAAAACGCTTCTTGAAAAAGGCTGCGCTTACGAGGTCAACGGCTCGGTTTATTTCGATGTGACAAAATTCAAGGACTACGGCAAGCTTTCCGGCAGGAATATCGAGGAAATGATGGCCGGTGCACGCGTCGAAGTCTCGCCGGACAAAAAGAACCCGGCCGATTTCGCGCTCTGGAAGAAGGCCGAGCCCAACCATATTATGCAGTGGCCCAGCCCCTGGGGGCAGGGTTATCCC